>NZ_JBFAYA010000016.1:0-217913 GCF_040681095.1 Streptomyces sp. NPDC051909
CTTCCTTTGTACTCACCCTCGCGGGCTTTCCTCCGGGCGCTTCCTTCGTTTCCGACTCTATCAGATCTTTCCGATCCGATTTCCTCGGTGCTTTCTGGTCCCGATTACTTTCGCATTCGAGGCCTTCCGGCGCGTTCCGACTTTATCAGAAGTTCTGAGTCGGAATTTCCACCTCCCGGTTCGACCTCCCGGCACGCACTGGTGCCCGGGGCTTCCCCTTTGGCGGAGCCGTAAACGTACTGGAGGGGGGTGCCCCGATGCAAATCGAGGCGCCCCCCTCCGGGCGTACGCGACGGTCCGTCAGACCTCCACGACCACCGGGAGGATCATCGGGCGGCGGCGGTAGGTGTCGGACACCCACTTGCCGACCGTGCGACGGATCAGCTGCTGGAGCTGGTGGGGCTCGACCACGCCGTCCTGGGCGGACTTGTTCAGGGCCTGGTCGATCTTCGGGAGCACCGCGTCGAAGGCGGAGTCCTCGATGCCGGAGCCGCGGGCGTGGACGTTCGGGCCGCCGACGATCTTGCCGGTGGAGGAGTCCACGACGATGAAGACCGAGATGATGCCCTCCTCGCCGAGGATGCGGCGGTCCTTGAGGGATGCCTCGGTGACGTCGCCGACCGAGAGGCCGTCCACGTACACGTAGCCGGCCTGGACCTTGCCGGTGATGCGGGCGCGGCCGTCGACCAGGTCGACGACGACGCCGTCCTCGGCGATGACGATGTGGTCCTTCGGGATGCCCGTCATCGCGCCGAGCTCGGCGTTGGCGCGCAGGTGGCGCCATTCGCCGTGGACCGGCATGAGGTTCTTCGGCTTGCAGATGTTGTAGAAGTACAGCAGCTCGCCGGCCGAGGCGTGGCCCGAGACGTGGACCTTGGCGTTGCCCTTGTGGACGACGTTGGCGCCCCAGCGGGTCAGGCCGTTGATCACGCGGTAGACCGCGTTCTCGTTGCCCGGGATCAGGGACGACGCCAGGATCACGGTGTCACCGGGGACGATCCGGATCTGGTGGTCGCGGTTGGCCATCCGGGAGAGGGCGGCCATGGGCTCGCCCTGGGAGCCCGTACAGACGAGCACGACCTCGTCGTCCGGCAGGTCGTCGAGGGTCTTCACGTCCACGACGAGGCCGGCGGGGACCCGCAGGTAGCCGAGGTCGCGGGCGATGCCCATGTTGCGGACCATGGAGCGGCCGACGAAGGCGACCCGGCGGCCGTACTCGTGGGCGGCGTCCAGGATCTGCTGGATGCGGTGCACGTGGCTGGCGAAGCTGGCCACGATGATGCGCTTCTGGGCGTTGGCGAACACGTTGCGCAGGACGTTGGAGATGTCGCGCTCGTGTGCGGTGAAGCCGGGGACCTCGGCGTTCGTGGAGTCGGTGAGCAGGAGGTCGATGCCCTCCTCGCTCAGCCGCGCGAAGGCGTGCAGGTCGGTGAGACGGTTGTCCAGCGGGAGCTGGTCCATCTTGAAGTCGCCGGTGTGGACGGCCATGCCCGCGGGGGTGCGGATGGCGACGGCCAGGGCGTCGGGGATGGAGTGGTTGACGGCGATGAACTCGCAGTCGAAGGGGCCGAGCCGCTCACGGTCCCCCTCCGCCACCTCAAGGGTGAGCGGACGGATGCGGTGCTCCTGGAGCTTGGCCTCGATCAGGGCGAGGGTCAGCTTGGAGCCGATGAGCGGAATGTCCTGCTTCATGCGGAGCAGGTACGGCACACCACCGATGTGGTCCTCGTGGCCGTGGGTCAGGACGATGCCGACGACGTCGTCGAGGCGGTCCTGGATGGTGGTGAAGTCCGGCAGGATCAGGTCGACGCCGGGCTGCTCCTCCTCGGGGAAGAGGACGCCGCAGTCGACGATCAGCAGACGGCCGTCGTACTCGAAGACCGTCATGTTGCGGCCGATCTCGCCGAGGCCGCCGAGCGGGGTGACGCGCAGGCCGCCCTTGGGCAGCTTCGGCGGGGCGCCGAGTTCAGGATGCGGATGGCTCAAAAGACTCTCCTCACCACACGCGCCACGTACCGGCTCGGCACGTGGCGCGCATGACATTCGTGCACTTGCTGTGTGTGTCTTCGGTTACGAGTGTTCAATTACGCGTGTTCAGTTACGGATCTTCGGTTGTGAAGTCTGTTGTCAGAGCTGTACCCCGCCGGCGGCCAGGTCGACCTTGAGCTGGGCGGTCTCCTCGGCGGAGAGCTCGACGAGCGGCAGGCGCAGGGGGCCGGCCGGGAGTCCCTGGAGAGCGAGGGCGGCCTTGGTGGTCATGACGCCCTGGGTGCGGAACATGCCGGTGAAGACCGGAAGCAGCCGCTGGTGGATCTCGGTGGCCTTCTGGACGTCACCGGCGAGGTAGGCGTCGAGGAGGGCGCGGAGCTCCGGGGCGACGACGTGGCCGACCACGGAGACGAAGCCGCAGGCGCCCACGGAGAGCAGCGGCAGGTTGAGCATGTCGTCGCCGGAGTACCAGGCGAGGCCGCTTCGGGCGATGGCCCAGCTGGCCCGCCCGAGGTCGCCCTTGGCGTCCTTGTTGGCGACGATCCGCGGGTGCTCGGCGAGCCGGACGATGGTCTCGGTGTCGATCGGGACGCCGCTGCGGCCGGGGATGTCGTACAGCATCACCGGGAGCTCGGTGGCGTCGGCGATGGCCGAGAAGTGCCGGTACAGGCCCTCCTGCGGGGGCTTGTTGTAGTACGGCGTGACGGCGAGCAGGCCGTGCGCGCCGTCGCGCTCGGCGGTGCGGGCGAGCTCCAGGGTGTGGTGGGTGTCGTTGGTTCCGATGCCGGCGACGACGTGCGCGCGGTCGCCGACCGCCTCCAGTACGGCCCGTACGAGCTGCGATTTCTCCGCGTCGGTGGTGGTGGGGGACTCGCCGGTGGTGCCGTTGACGACGAGACCGTCGTTGCCGGCGTCGACCAGATGGGTGGCGAGTCGCTGGGCGCCGTCGAGGTCGAGTGCGCCGTCCGCCGTGAAGGGCGTGACCATGGCGGTGAGGACCCGCCCGAAGGGGGTCTGCGGAGTGGAGATCGGAGCCATGGGTAACACGCTACTCGCTGCTCAGCGCCGGGGGTCCCCTCGGGGGACGTGATAAAGGGAGCCCGGCACTGCCTGCTCGGGGGTTCAAGCAGTGCCGGGTCCGTTTGATCAGCCTAGATGAACTTCACGAAACGTCGCAATACGGACACTTCGCAGGGGTTGTTCGTACTTTTGTGCGCCCCCGGCGTGCGCCCCCCTGCTCACGGCTTACGGCGCGACCCGGCCGTTCTTGTTGAAGGCGGCGTGGGTCAGCGGCATCAGCCGGGCCCAGTGCTCCTCCATCTTCTCGCCCACCATCTCGATCTCCCGCTGCGGGAACGACGGCACCGCCGCCAGCTCGTGCTGGGTGCGCAGACCGAGGAAGTGCATCAGCGAGCGCGCGTTGCAGGTGGCGTACATCGAGGAGTAGAGGCCCACCGGCAGGACCGAACGGGCGACCTCGCGGGCCACGCCGGCGGCCAGCATCTCCTGGTACGTGGCGTACGCCTGGCGGTACGAGTCCTCCATGGCGCGGCCCGTCAGCTCGTGCTGCGCCTCGGTGCCCTCGACGAACACGTACTTGCCCGGGCGGCCCTCCTGGACCAGCTTGCGGGACGCGTCCGGCACGTAGAAGACCGGCTGGAGCTCCCTGTAGCGGCCCGACTCCTCGTTGTACGACCAGCCCACCCGGTGCCGCATGAACTCGCGGAACACGAAGATCGGGGCGCTGATGAAGAAGGTCATCGAGTTGTGCTCGAAGGGGCTGCCGTGACGGTCCCGCATCAGGTAGTTGATCAGGCCCTTGGAGCGCTCCGGGTCCTTCTGGAGCTCTTCGAGGGACTGCTCACCGGCCGTGGACACCCGGGCCGCCCAGAGGACGTCGGAGTCGGCCGCGGCGCTCTTGACCAGCTCGACGGTGACGTCGCTCCTGATCTCGATCTTCGCGTCGTGCTCGGTGGAGGTGTCGGTCACCAGCGGTCCTTCCCGGCGGGGCTCGTTGCAGTCGCCCACTCTATCCACCTACGTCTCAAGGATGAGATTGGGCCGCTTTGATGAAGAATCGGCACCAAAGCGCCTGTGTCCTCGTCTGTAGAGACGACAAGCACGTTTCAGCACCGAATCCCAGGAGAGTGGACCATGCCGCGCCGGCGAGAGGCCGTCCCGTTCGCGTTCGTCGCGGAGTCCGACCACTTCCGCAGTAACGTCACTCCCCCGCCGAAGGAACGTCTCACCGCCTCCCAGTACCTCGGCCGCACCCTCCTCGGTCTCACCGTCGTCGCCGGTCTCGTCGGCTCCCTCGTCTTCGGCATGCCGGCCCTCGGCGGCGGGGACGCGGGCGGCAGGCAGCATCAGTCCGAGGCATCCGACGGCCGCTGAGGTAGCCTCACCGGGCACAGCCACCGAACGTGCTTGTGAGTGAGGACCTGTCGTGCCCCTGCCCTTCCTGACGGCCGACCGCGCCTTTGACGCGGACGAGGACATCGCGCTGCCGTTCGCCGACCACGACCAGTGGCGGCGTCCGTACCGGCCCGGGCCGTGGCGGGTGGGGCTCGCCGCCCTCGCACTGCTGCTCGCCTCGTTCGTACTGCTCGCAGCCGTGATCATCGCCGCCGCGGGGGCGCCCGGCGGGGCGCTCCTCACCTTCGGCTTCGCCGCGGTGATCGTCGTCGCCGCGCTGCGCACCCTCCGTATGGGTGTCTGGGTCAGCCGGGCCGGTCTGCGGCACGTCCGCTTCTTCACCACGAGCACCCTGCCCTGGCACCAGGCGAACGGTGTGCGCACCGTCCAGCAGCCCGTGCGCTGGCTGGGGCTCCCCCGCACCGTGCAGGGCCAGGCCCTGGTCCTCGTACGGCAGAACGGCGAGCAGGTCGCGCTGCTGACCGATCACAACGCCGACTTCCTCTCCCGCGTCGAGGCCTTCGACCGCGCCGCGGACACCGTCGAGGCCTGGAACGCGGAGTACGCCGGCGCCCGCTAGGGCCACCGGCGTACTCACGCTCACGCAGGAACAGCTGCCGCTACACGGCGTCGTGCAGCGTGATCGCGCGCTGCATCGCCTTGCGGGCGCGCGGGGTGTCGCGGGCGTCGTGGTAGGCGACCGCGAGGCGGAACCAGGAACGCCAGTCGTCGGGCGCGTCCTCCGTCTCGGCCTTGCGCCGGGCGAACACCTCGTCGGCCGAATCGCGGTCGATCCGGCCGCCCTGGGTGCGCTTCAGCTCGTCGACGGGCAGTCCGCCCTCGGCCTCCAGCTCCGCGGCCAGCCGGTTGGCCCGGCGCGCGAAGCGGGTGTTCTGCCACAGGAACCAGGCGCCGACGACCGGCAGCACGAACGCTATCGCCCCCATGCCCATGGCGGCCGGCTCGCCGGTGAGGAGCAGCAGGACACCCTCCATCGCCACCACCCCGAAGACCAGCACCAGGACGGTGGCGAGGAAGACGTACGTGATCTTTCCGCCCATGCCCGTCAGCCCAGGTCCAGGAAGTGTTCCAGGCCGAAGGTGAGGCCCGGGACGGTGGTCACGCGGCGGGCGGCCAGCAGGATGCCCGGCATGAAGCTGGAGTGGTGCAGCGAGTCGTGCCGGATCGTGAGGGTCTCGCCCTCGCCGCCGAGCAGCACCTCCTGGTGGGCGAGCAGGCCCCGCAGGCGTACGGCGTGCACCGGGACGCCGTCCACGTTCGCACCGCGCGCCCCGTCCAGGGCGGTGGTGGTCGCGTCCGGCTGGGCGCCCAGGCCGGCCTCGGCGCGGGCCGCGGCGATCAGCTGGGCGGTGCGGGTGGCGGTGCCGGAGGGGGCGTCCACCTTGTTCGGGTGGTGCAGCTCGACGACCTCGACCGACTCGAAGTACGGCGCGGCGATCTGCGCGAACTTCATGGTGAGGACCGCGCCGATGGAGAAGTTCGGGGCGATCAGGACACCGGTCTGCGGCATCTGGTCGAGCCAGCCCGTCAGCTGCGCGAGGCGTTCCTCGGTCCAGCCGGTGGTGCCGACGACCGCGTGGATGCCGTGGCGCACGCAGAAGTCGAGGTTGCCCATGACCGAGCCGGGGGTGGTCAGCTCGACGACGACCTGGGCGTCCGCCTCGACGAGCGTCTCCAGCTTGTCGCCGCGGCCGAGGGCCGCGACCAGTTCCATGTCCTCGGCGGCCTCGACGGCCCTGACCGCCTCGGAGCCGATGCGGCCCTGGGCTCCGAGGACCGCCACGCGCAGCTTGCTCATTGCTCTTCCTTACTCGTGCTCTGGAGAACTCGTGCTCTGGAGACACTCGTGCTCAGGGGGTCAGGAGACCGCTTCGTGGAGGCGGCTCGCCTGCTTGTCCTTCAGCGGGCCTATCACCGAGAGCGAGGGCCGCTGCTCCAGTACATCGCGCGCCACCTCCCGTACCTCGTCGGGGGTGACGGCGGCGATCCGGGTCAGCATGTCGTCGACCGACATCTGGGTGCCCCAGCACAGCTCGCTCTTGCCGATGCGGTTCATCAGCGCTCCGGTGTCCTCCAGGCCGAGGACGGTGGAGCCCGAGAGCTGGCCGATGGCGCGGGCGATCTCGTCGTCGGTGAGACCGTCGGCGGCGACCTTGTCGAGCTCGTCCCGGCAGATCCTCAGCACGTCGTGGACCTGGCTGGGCCGGCAGCCCGCGTACACGCCGAACAGGCCGCAGTCGGCGAAGCCCGAGGTGTACGAGTAGACGCTGTAGGCCAGTCCGCGCTTCTCCCGGACCTCCTGGAAGAGGCGGGAGGACATGCCGCCGCCGAGGGCGGTGTTCAGTACGCCGAGGGCCCAGCGGCGCTCGTCGGTGCGGGCCAGGCCGGGCATGCCGAGGACCACGTGCGCCTGCTCGGTCTTGCGGCCGAGCAGCTCGACCCGGCCCGCGGTGCGCAGGGTGCGCCGTCCGTCGCGCGGGGCGATCGGAGCGGCGTCGTCCCGGCCGAGGGCGCCGGCACGTTCGAAGGCGCGGCGGACCTGGCGTACGACGGTGGCGTGGTCGACGTTGCCCGCGGCCGCGACCACCAGGTGGGTGGGGTCGTAGTGCTTCTTGTAGAAGCGGGCGACCTGGTCCCGGGTGAGCGCGTTGATGGTGTCGACGGTGCCGAGGACCGGGCGGCCCAGCGGGGTGTCGCCGAACATGGTCTGCGCGAACAGGTCGTGCACCATGTCGCCGGGGTCGTCCTCGGTCATCGCGATCTCCTCGAGGATGACGCCGCGCTCGGCGTCCACGTCGGAGTCGAGGATGAGCGAGCCCGTGAGCATGTCGCAGACGACGTCGATCGCCAGCGGCAGGTCGGTGTCGAGGACCCGGGCGTAGTAGCAGGTGTACTCCTTCGCCGTGAAGGCGTTCATCTCGCCGCCGACCGCGTCGATCGCGGCGGAGATGTCGAGGGCGGAGCGCTGCTTGGTGCCCTTGAAGAGGAGGTGCTCCAGGTAGTGGGTGGCGCCGTTGAGCGCCGGGGTCTCGTCGCGGGAGCCGACGTGCGCCCAGATGCCGAAGGTGGCGGAGCGCACGGACGGCAGGGTCTCGGTGACGACGCGGAGACCGCCGGGGAGGGTGGTGCGGCGGACGGTGCCGATGCCGTCCTTGCCCGGCAGAAGCGTTTGGGTACGGGCGACGGCCCGCCCCTTGGTGGAGGGGCGGGCCGTCGTCGCGGAACTGCGGGACGTCACTGGTCGGTGTCGTCCTTCTTCTCGGCCTCTTCGCCCTCGATCACGGGGATGAGGGAGAGCTTGCCGCGCTGGTCGATCTCGGCGATCTCGACCTGGACCTTGGCGCCGACCGCGAGCACGTCCTCGACGTTCTCCACGCGCTTGCCACCGGCGAGCTTGCGGATCTGCGAGATGTGCAGCAGGCCGTCCTTGCCGGGCATGAGGGAGACGAAGGCACCGAAGGTGGTGGTCTTGACGACCGTGCCCAGGTAGCGCTCGCCGACCTCCGGCATGGTCGGGTTGGCGATGCCGTTGATCGTGGCGCGGGCGGCCTCGGCGGCCGGGCCGTCGGCGGCACCGATGTAGATGGTGCCGTCGTCCTCGATCGTGATCTCGGCGCCGGTGTCCTCCTGGATCTGGTTGATCATCTTGCCCTTGGGGCCGATGACCTCGCCGATCTTGTCCACGGGGATCTTGACGGTGATGATCCGCGGGGCGTTGGGGGACATCTCGTCCGGGGTGTCGATCGCTTCCATCATCACGTCGAGGATGTGGAGGCGGGCGTCGCGGGCCTGCTTGAGGGCCGCGGCCAGGACGGAGGCCGGGATGCCGTCCAGCTTGGTGTCGAGCTGGAGAGCGGTGACGAACTCCTTCGTACCGGCGACCTTGAAGTCCATGTCGCCGAAGGCGTCCTCCGCACCGAGGATGTCGGTGAGGGTGACGTAGTGCGTCTCGCCGTCGATCTCCTGGGAGATCAGACCCATGGCGATACCGGCGACGGGGGCCTTGAGCGGCACACCGGCGTTCAGCAGCGACATGGTGGAGGCGCAGACCGAGCCCATGGACGTCGAGCCGTTGGAGCCGAGGGCCTCGGACACCTGGCGGATCGCGTAGGGGAACTCCTCGCGGGTCGGCAGGACCGGCACGAGGGCGCGCTCGGCGAGGGCGCCGTGGCCGATCTCGCGGCGCTTCGGGGAGCCGACGCGGCCGGTCTCGCCGGTGGAGTACGGCGGGAAGTTGTAGTTGTGCATGTAGCGCTTGCGGGTCACCGGGGAGAGGGTGTCCAGCTGCTGCTCCATGCGGAGCATGTTGAGGGTGGTGACGCCCAGGATCTGGGTCTCGCCACGCTCGAACAGGGCGGAGCCGTGCACGCGCGGGATGGCCTCGACCTCGGCGGCCAGCGTACGGATGTCCGTGACGCCGCGGCCGTCGATGCGGACCTTGTCCTTGATGACGCGCTCGCGGACCAGGGCCTTGGTGAGGCTGCGGTAGGCGGCGGAGATCTCCTTCTCGCGGCCCTCGAAGGCCGGGAGGAGCTTCTCGCCCGCGAGGACCTTGACGCGGTCCAGCTCGGTCTCGCGCTCCTGCTTGCCGGCGATGGTGAGCGCCTGGGCGAGCTCGCCGCGGACGGCGTCGGAGAGAGCGGCGTAGACGTCGTCCTCGTAGTCGAGGAAGATCGGGAACTCGCCCTCGGGCTTGGCGGCCTTGGCGGCGAGGTCGGACTGCGCCTTGCAGAGGACCTTGATGAAGGGCTTCGCGGCCTCGAGACCGGCGGCCACGACCTCCTCGGTCGGCGCCTCGGCGCCGCCCTTGACGAGCTCGATGGTGCGGTCGGTGGCCTCGGCCTCGACCATCATGATCGCGACGTCGCCGTCCTCCAGGACGCGACCGGCGACGACCATGTCGAAGACGGCGTCCTCGAGCTCGGTGTGCGTCGGGAAGGCGACCCACTGGCCGTTGATCAGGGCGACACGGGTGCCGCCGATCGGGCCGGAGAAGGGCAGGCCGGCCAGCTGCGTGGAGCAGGAGGCGGCGTTGATGGCGATCACGTCGTAGAGGTGATCGGGGTTGAGCGCCATGATCGTCTCGACGATCTGGATCTCGTTGCGCAGGCCCTTCTTGAAGGACGGGCGCAGCGGGCGGTCGATCAGGCGGCAGGTGAGGATCGCGTCCTCGGAGGGGCGGCCCTCGCGGCGGAAGAAGGAGCCGGGGATCTTGCCGGCGGCGTACATCCGCTCCTCGACGTCCACCGTGAGGGGGAAGAAGTCGAGCTGGTCCTTGGGCTTCTTCGACGCGGTGGTCGCGGACAGCACCATCGTGTCGTCGTCCAGGTAGGCGACGGCGGAGCCGGCGGCCTGGCGGGCCAGGCGGCCCGTCTCGAAGCGGATGGTGCGGGTGCCGAAGGCGCCGTTGTCGATGACGGCCTCGGCGTAGTGGGTCTCGTTCTCCACTAGCGGTTTCTCCTACGTTTCGTCTTTGCGTCCGCGGGCCCGTGTGGCGCGCGGGCGGTGCGGGAGAAGCGATGTGGGGGCGGGCCGGTCTTCGATCGAAGCTCCCGGGGACCATGCCCGGGGGCCACTACCGAGGACCGGCGGCGTGCCGGCTGCTTCTCGCGCGTGGATGTGGCGTTGTGTGACCAGACTAAGTGCCGGGGGGTACATCGCGCACGTACAGCAAAGGGAGCGGCCCCCTGAAAGTGGGAACCGCTCCCTTCACAGCGACTTACTTGGCGCCGGCCGCACCGCGGCGGATGCCGAGGCGGTCGACCAGCGTACGGAAGCGCTGGATGTCCTTCTTGGCCAGGTACTGCAGCAGGCGGCGACGCTGACCGACCAGGATCAGCAGACCACGACGGGAGTGGTGGTCGTGCTTGTGGGTCTTGAGGTGCTCGGTCAGGTCCGAGATGCGGCGGGAAAGCATCGCGACCTGGACCTCGGGGGAGCCGGTGTCGCCCTCCTTGGTGCCGAACTCGGCCATGATCTGCTTCTTGACAGCGGTGTCGAGAGCCACGCGGATCTCCTCTGGTTCGTGCGCCCACGAGTGCCCCTGGTCTAGGTCTCAGGGGAAGCTTCGGTGACTCGGGAGCGAAGGTCCGATGAGCGCTGCTTCCCGATCTTCACGGGTTGCCCGTGGGTTTCCGGAAGCGCGTACACAAACGGCCGTCACACAGCGTACCAGGTCACCACAGCGGCCCTGAGCTCCCCCGGCCTCAGCTGGTGAGCGAGCGGGCCCGCATGAAGACGTCGAGGACGGCGAGGCACAGCGGGACCAGGGAGAGCAGCACGAAGCCCTCGGTGAGGTCGAGCAGTCGGCCCCAGAAGGGCGAGAGTCCCTTGCGCGGGATGATCAGGCCGATCGCGGTGACCAGGGCGGCGCCGGCGGCGACGGCCGCGGTGAGCCAGATCGTACGGATGTCGAGGCCGCCGCGGTCCCCGTACATCAGGAGGTCCTTCACCAGGTCGACCGGCGGGTTCAGGGAGAGGCCGAGGACCAGCAGGGCGATCGCGGCGAGGCCGGCGACCAGGACGCAGGCGACCTGCGAGGTGTAGCGGAAGAGACGGGCGCGCAGCAGCATCGCCAGGCCGGCGGCGAGGGCGAGCAGCTGACCCCAGGTGTTGGCGGCGAAGCCGAGGACGGCCGAGGAGCCGACGACGACCGCGGCGCAGCCGCCGACCAGGCCGAGCAGCATCTCGTGGCCGCGGCGGGCCTGGAGCGCGATCCGCTCGCCGTCGACGGGCTGCGCGTCGGGGCCGGCCTGCTGGTGCGGGTCGGCGAGGAACTCGTCGTCGGTGGCGCTGCGCGGGGAGGCGTAACCGATGGGGAGCCGGGCGAAGCGGGCGGACAGGCTCGGCAGGAAGGCGACCAGGCCGATCGCGACGGGCACGCAGACGGCGGCCGTCTGGGTGGCGGAGGCCTCGGTGAGGATCGCGACGAAGGTGGCGAGGGTGCCGACGGTGGCCAGGAAGGTCGCGGCGACGAACGGGGCGTCACCGCTGGGGGTGAGCGCGACCAGGGCGACGGAGGCGACCAGGACGGTGACGCAGCCCATCAGGAACTGGAGCCGGCCCGGTCCCTGGCCGGCGTCCGGGGCGAGGATGCCGGAGCCGGCGATCAGCAGCAGCGGCAGCGCGCCGAGGCCGAGTGCGACGGCGGTGGCGCGGTCCCCGTAGACCCGGGCGCGGACGCCGGCGAAGGCGGTGAGGAGCACGCCGGCCGCGCCGGCGATGACGCCGGGCAGGCTGTGCATGTCGTGCCGGACGGGGTCGGCGAACCAGAGCACGAAGCCCATGAGGACGAGGAGCAGCACGCCGCCGACGAGTCCGGCGCCGCGCAGCAGGTCGTCGCTCCACAGGTGCCGGTCGCGGGTGACGGCGGAGGCGACGGCGTCGGAGACGTCGTCGAAGACGGCCGGCGGCAGGGACTGCGCGAAGGGGCGCAGGCTCAGCACCTCGCCGTCGAGGACCTGTTGGGCGGCGAGGGTGCGGGCGCCGTCGAGGACGGTGCCGTCGCGTCGCACCAGGTGGTATCCGGTGGGGGCGCCGGCCGGCTGGGTCTGTCCGGTGAGCCGGAGGATCTCCGGGTAGACGTCGGCGACGGCGATGTCCTCGGGGAGTGCGACGTCGATGCGGCTGTCCGGCGCCACGACGGTGACGCGGCAGAAGCCGGTCGCTGCGGTCGTACTCACGTGTCTGGACCCCCTGATTCGCGGTTGCGCACACTGCGGCGACACCCTACCGGGGACCGCTGACGGTGGCTGCAAGTAGGATCCTGCACTCACGGGGGAGTCCGCATCGAAACACAGTCGACGGGGGCGCTGGTGCGGAGAATCCTCCCCGAGCCCGCCCGTAACGAGGGATTGATGCGCCGGTGAGCCAGATCGTCGTCAAACGCCCGCCGAGGTCCCTTCCTCCGGAAGTACCCGGTGAGGAACTGGTCCTGGAGTCGCCGCCGGAACTGCCGCGGGGCCAGCAGGAGTCCGCGCTGATGCAGCTCCTGCCGATGCTCGGCATGGGTTCGTCCGTGGTGTTCTTCTTCATGACGCCGTCGCCGATCATGCGCATCATGGGCACCCTGATGCTGGCGTCGACGGTCGGCATGGCCATCGCCCAGTTCGTCAGATTCCGCCGCGGGTCGCAGGGGCAAATGGCCGATGTGCGGCGGGACTACCTCAAATACCTCGCGCAGACCCGGCGTACGGTGCGGCGCACGGCGCGCAGGCAGCGGGACGCGCAGCTGTTCCTGCACCCGGCGCCCGAGCAGTTGTGGTCGGTGGTCGCGGAGGGTTCGCGGGTCTGGGAGCGGCGGGTCGGTGACCACGACTTCGCGCAGGCCCGGATCGGGCTCGGCGCCCAGCAGTTGGCGACTCCGCTGGTGGCGCCGGACACGGCGCCGGTGGACGAGCTGGAGCCGCTGTGCGCGGGGGCGATGCAGCAGTTCCTGGCGGTGCACGGCACGTTGGACGGGCTGCCGATGGCGGTCTCGATGCGCGCCTTCTATCACGTGACGGTCTCCGGTGATCCGGAGTCGGCGCAGTCCGCGGCGCGCGGACTGGTGGCGCAGCTGGTGACCCTGCACTCCCCCGACGACCTGATGGTGGCCGTGGTGGCGGCACGGGGTGCGCAGGAGCGCTGGGACTGGACGAAGTGGCTGCCGCACACGCAGGTGCCGGGCACGGTCGACGGGGCGGGCACGAAGCGCCTGTTCGGCGACGACCTGGGCGAGCTGGAGCAGTTGCTGCGGTCCCGGCTCGACGGCCGGCCGCGGTTCAGCCGGGAGAACCAGCCGGTGCTCGACCAGCCGCATGTCGTGGTGGTCCTGGACGGCGGAATGGTGCCGCCGGACTCGCTGTTCGCGGCGGCCGAGGGCCTGCAGGGCGTGACGATCGTCGAGGTGGTGTCGGGCGAGCTCGACGAGCCGCGCGGTGGTCTGTCCGTGGTGGTGCGGCCCGGGCGGCTGCGCCTTGAGTCGGGCGGCGGTTTCGCGTACGAGGGCGTGCCGGACGTCATGTCGCCGCAGGCCGCGGAGGCGCTGGCCCGGCAGCTGGCGCCGCTGCGGATGGGCGGCGGGGACGACGACGAACCGCTGCTCGCCAACCTGGACTTCACGGATCTGCTGAACCTGGGCGACGCGGCCTCGGTGGACGTGGCGCGCACCTGGCGGCCGCGTTCGGTCGCGGAGCGGCTGCGGGTGCCGATCGGCGTGGGCGAGGACGGCTCGCCGGTCATGCTGGACCTGAAGGAGGCCGCGCAGGAGGGCATGGGCCCGCACGGTCTGTGCGTGGGTGCGACGGGTTCCGGCAAGTCGGAGCTGCTGCGCACGCTGGTGCTCGGTCTGGCGGTGACGCACTCCTCGGAGACGCTGAACTTCGTCCTCGCGGACTTCAAGGGCGGCGCGACCTTCATGGGCATGTCGCAGATGCCGCACGTGGCGGCGGTCATCACCAACCTGGCGGACGACCTGACGCTGGTCGACCGCATGGGTGACGCGATCCGCGGCGAGCTGCAGCGGCGTCAGGAGCTGCTGCGGTCGGCGGGCAACTACGCCAACATCCACGACTACGAGAAGGCGCGGGCGGCGGGTGCTCCGCTGGAGCCGCTGGCCTCGCTGGTGCTGGTCATCGACGAGTTCTCCGAACTCCTCACGGCCAAGCCCGACTTCATCGACATGTTCATCCAGATCGGCCGCATCGGCCGGTCGCTCGGTGTGCACCTGCTGCTCGCCTCGCAGCGCCTGGAGGAGGGCAAGCTGCGCGGCCTCGACACGTACCTCTCGTACCGGATCGGTCTGCGGACCTTCTCGGCGGCCGAGTCGCGCACGGCGATCGGTGTGCCGGACGCGTACCACCTGCCGTCGGTGCCGGGTTCGGGCTATCTGAAGTTCGGTACGGACGAGATGACCCGCTTCAAGGCGGCGTACGTCTCCGGCACGTACCGTACGGGCGGGCCGCGTCTCGAGGCGGGCAGCATGCCGATCGAGCGGCGGCCCGCGCTGTTCACGGCCTCGCCGGTGCCCGTGGTGTACGCGGCGCCGGACCCGGCGTATCTGACCGCGCGGCGCGACGACGAGGACGAGGCGCTCGCGGACACCGTCCTCGACGTGATCGTGCGCCGTCTGGAGGGGCAGGGCGTGCCGGCCCACCAGGTGTGGCTGCCGCCGCTCGACCAGGCGCCGTCGCTCGACCAGCTGCTGCCGGGGCTCGCGCAGACCGCGGACCGGGGCCTCACGGCGACCGAGTACACGCGGCCGGGCGGGCTCACCGTGCCGCTCGGTCTCATCGACAAGCCGTTCGAGCAGCGCCGCGAGGTGCTGTACCGGGACTTCTCGGGTGCGGCGGGCCACATGATGGTGGTCGGCGGTCCGCAGTCCGGCAAGTCGACGCTGATGCGCTCGCTGGTCGCGTCGTTCGCGCTCACCCACACCCCGGCCGAGGTGCAGTTCTACTGCCTCGACTTCGGTGGCGGCGGCATGTCCTCGCTGGCCGAGCTGCCGCATGTCGGCGGGGTGGCCTCGCGCCTCGACCCGGAGCGGGTGCGGCGCACGGTGGCCGAGGTGCTCGGCGTACTGAACCGGCGCGAGGAGTTCTTCCGCTCGCACAACATCGACTCGATGACGACGTACCGGCGCAAGCGCGCGGCGGGCGAGCTGCCGAACGAACCCTGGGGCGACGTCTTCCTGGTCATCGACGGCTGGGGCGGTTTCCGCACCGAGTACGAGGGCCTGGAGTCCGTGATCTCCGACCTCGCCTCGCGCGGTCTGGGCTACGGCATCCACGTGGTGATCACCGCGGCCCGCTACATGGAGGTCCGGGCGGCGCTCAAGGACCAGATGCTGGGCCGGCTCGAACTGCGGCTCGGTGACGTCATGGACTCCGAGTTCGACCGCAAGGTCGCGGCGAACGTGCCGACCGGCGTGCCCGGACGCGGCCAGGTGCCGGAGAAGCTGCACTTCATGGGCGCGCTGCCGCGCATCGACGGTTCGAGCTCGGCGAGCGACCTGTCGTCGGGCACGGCGGCCTTCGTCGAGGCCGTGCGCACGGCCTGGCAGGGCCCCGGCGCGCCGGCCGTCCGTCTGCTGCCGCACAAGCTGCCGGCCGAACAGCTGCCGAAGGGCTTCGAGTTCCCGCAGCACGGCATCGCGATCGGCATCGACGAGACGCGCCTGGAGCCGGTCTTCGTCAACTTCGAGACCGACCCGTTCCTCCTGATCTTCGGCGAGAGCGAGTCCGGCAAGACCAACCTGCTGCGCCTCATCGCCAAGCAGATCGGCGAGCGCTACTCCCCCGACGAGGCGAAGCTGGTCGTCGGCGACTACCGGCGTTCGCTGCTCGGCGCGCTGCCGGAGGAGCACCTGCTCGAGTACGCGCCGATGGCGAGCTCCATGCAGATGCACATGGAGGCCCTGGGCGGCGTCTTCGCCCGCCGCCAGCCGCCGCAGGACGTGACGCCGCAGCAGCTGCGCGACCGCAGCTGGTGGTCGGGCCCGCAGGTCTTCATCATCGTCGACGACTACGACCTGGTGGCGACCAGCGCCGGCAACCCGCTGGCCCCGCTGGCCGAGTACCTGCCCTTCGCCCGCGACACGGGCGTCCGCTTCATCATCGCCCGCAACAGCGCGGGCGCCTCGCGCTCCCTGTACGAGTCCTTCATGCAGCGCATCAAGGAGCTGGGCGCCCAGGGCATCGTCCTCTCCGGCGACCCCGCCGAGGGCGACCTCGTCGGCACCGCCCGCCCCCGCCCGATGCCGCCGGGCCGCGGCTACTTCGTGGGCCGCCGGGGCCAGGCCTCGCTGGTGCAGACGGGGCGGCTGCCGGAACGGTAGGCCCCCGCTCTCCCGGTCATGGTGCGGGCATGGTGCGGCCTCGCGATCGAGGCCGCGCGATTGACCCGCGCCATTGGACGTGAGCACTTCAGGAATGTGAACATCACTGCAACTCACACGAGGGGGACCGCATGTCGTTCGATGACGAATGGGCACAGCAGAAAAGCGCAGCGGCCACGCGCCTCAACCAGCTTCCCGCGGATCCGGGTGGGGGCGGCAGCGGCAAGCCCGACCTCGGGACGACGCCGGCGAAGAAGCAGAAGGCCGCCAACGACATCGCGGGCATCCAGACGACGGTGCGGGAAGGCGCGGACGCGGCCGACGAGGGCACCAACGGCGCGGTCTCCGAGTTCAAGGGCTGGGACACCGCGTCCGGGCTGAAGAAGGCCCACGAGCACTGGGACACGCAGGTGGCTCGTCTGCAGGGCCGGCTGGGCGGGGACAGGGATGCCCTCACGGGCACGGCTAATCGGTTCGTGCTCAACGACCTGGAGACGGAGTACAGCTTCAACTCGGTGAATTCCAAGATCACCGGCGTGTCGTAGGGGGAACCGGAATGCCGACGTACCAGGAAATCATGCAGACCGACCTCGGCAAGCTGATCACGGCTGCTGACGGCTGGAAGAAGATGGCCGGGAAGTTCAAGGAGGCGGAGGACGCCTACGAGAAGCAGGTCCAGAGCGTCGCCACCGACAACCCGCTGTGGACCGGCCAGGCCCAGCAGGTCAGCGCCGTGAACTTCGCGATGACCCGCAAGGAGCTCGACTCGGCGCAGAAGGAAGCACTGGCCGTGGAGTCGCTGCTGCGTGACGCCCATGGCACGTTCACCGAACTCAAGAACCGGGTGAAGTCGGCGGTCGACGAGGCGATAGCCGCCGGCATGAAGGTCAACGAGTCCGGCAACGCGAGCTACGACTTCAGCAAGGTCAGCACGCAGGACGCCTACACCATCCGGCACGACCCGGATCTGCACGACGTCGAGATGTCCTGGACGCGGAAGATCAGCGACGCGGTCAAGGCTGTCACGGATTACGACGCGGACGTCAAGGTCGCCCTGCTCAACGCCTCCGGCGCCGACGGCACCGCACCGTTCGGCTTCAACTCCAAGCCGGTCAACGACGTCGAGGCGGTCGAGGCGCTCAAGCTCTCGGAGAAGGTCCGCGAGGGCAAGGCGTCGAAGGCGGAGCTGGAGCACTACCGCGAGATCCTGGAGAAGAACTCCAAGGACAAGCACTTCAGCGAGGCCTACCTGAACGGCCTGGGCGCGAAGGACACCCTCACGATCGCGGACAGGATGAACCTGGCCGCGAACGAGCGGGGCCTCTCGGACGCCGAGAAGAAGCTCTACAACTCGATCAACGCGGGCCTGGCGGACACGATCGCCTCGGGGACGAGCGACCCGAAGAGCTACGCGTACCGGCCGTTCGTGGACGGTCTGAAGGAGCTCGGCGGCGAGGTCGTCACCGATGAGACCGGCCCCTTCGGCGACAACGTCCCGACGCACGGATACCAGGTCCTCGTCACCCTCATGAACCAGGGGAACCCGGACGGCTACGGCAAGGAGTTCCTCAACGAGATCGGTCACGACATGATCGAGATCGAGAAGAAGGACCCTGACCACTGGGCGCACTTCAGGGACGTGTTGCGTCCCAACGTCGCTGCCGACCCGCTGGACGGCCTGCTCAACATCATGAGCAAGGACCCGGCGGACGCCGAGTACTTCCTCGACCCCAAGGCGCCGGGGAACGAGAACGAGCACCTGAAGTTCCTTCTCACGGACCGGGAGTGGCCGAAGGAAGGGCTGAACAACGTCTATGGGCCTCCCCAGTTCATGGACGACCCCATGAAGGCCATGGGCCTCGGGAATGCCATTCAGGCGGCGGCGACCGGCCACGAGCCGGGCGAGAAACTCGGACCGGTCGGACTGCACAGCGATGGCCAGGCGCGGGTCATGCACAACGCGATCAAGTTCCTCGACGATGACATGGGCGGTGCCAAGGCCTTCGAAGGAGACTTGGCAAACCTCCGTCAACCGATGGCGAGGGCCTTGGCAGACTATGTTGCCGATACCCACCTCGGACTCAACGGGCAGGAGGCGGCGTACGGGGAGGTCGACGGCAAGGACTCCATCACCACTCGTCCGGGATCGGGTGACACCTCGAGCATTGCCGTGGGGCAGGGAAGTCTCGTTCGCGTCATGCGTGGCATCGCTGACGACGGCCCGTCCTACGCCCTCCTCTACGAGGCTGAGCGCTCCTATTCCGCCCACCTGCTTGCCGAGGCTCCGCCCTTCCACGGCGATCCCATGCATTCATCCAGCGCGGAATGGAACCACCGATCGCGGGACATCGGAATGGCGATGGGCGCCCTCAACGAGATCGGCGCCGACGTGTACATAGACAAGGCGGACGACAAGGTGAAGTGGGCCGAGGGCACCTCGGAGCACACGGCAGCGGCGGTCAACGGAATGATCGGAGAGATTCCGGTCGTCGGCACCGTGGGAGGCTCGATCATTGACTCCGTCAAGTACGAATGGGTCAAGGATGTCACCGACCTCGCAGAAGAACAACGAGACAACGCAGTCAGCGACAACTTCGCCTCCGGCAAGCAAGGCGTTTCCAAGATTTACAACGCATGGCAGACTCAGGAGAATGTGGCCACCGGACCGTTCAATGCGGCGCGGGATGCCGCCTACGGCGGTCTCAGCGACGGTATCGGCGACGCCAGGAAGCATCTGGGATGAAGACGTCGAAGCGACGCCCTTGGCTCGCGCTCGCAGCTATCTCCGCGGTCAGCATGACCTCCTGTACTTCTGAGCCCGCGAGCCCTCCTGAAAACAGACTCTGCAAAATCCCGGCAGGTTCTGTCGAGGAACAGTTGCTGCACGCTGTCATCCGAACGAAGACCTTCAGGACTGACTCGCACCAACCTCGCGACCAGCGCTTCGTCGAGAGGATGGAGGAGAACCTCCGCAACATCGCGGACCCAGCCGCGACCTACGCCGTCATGGGATGCTCCTACGTACCGAACGGGCAAGAAGGTATCGGCCGCGCCACGATCGAATTCGAGTGGGAACCCCTCGGTGACGCAAACAAGGAGGCCCTCGAGAAGGACACCCGGGAATACCGGCTGAATGGCGCAACCGGAAGATCCAATGATGTCACGACGAGCCTGTACGTCCAGTGCCTCATGCCAGGTGAGCTGAAGGCACCTTCGAAGAAGGTCCTCCTTCACACAGATGCCGCGTTCACGGTGAATCTGGGTCCCATTCACGATCACCACACCCAGGACCAGCAGATGGAGTTCGTCTACCGCATGGCGCGCCGGGCCACGGAGGCCCTGGGCTGTCAGAACAAGCCGCTGGAGAAGGAGCCGGTCGTGAAGCCGTCCTTCGCGAAGCGTTGAGAGGGATCATGCGTCACCTGAAGCCCCGGGCCGCCACAGCGGTCAGCGTCGTCGTCCTGCCCCTGCTCGTCGGCTGTGGCGGCGGCGGGGCGGACAACGGCGGATCCGTGAGCGTGGACCGGCTGGTGACGCTCTCGGAGGAGGTCGGAAAGGACGGCGCGGACACGTGCCCCCTGCCGTACGACGCCGCCGATGCGGTGGACGAGGCCGGACTCGGCGAGGGCATCGAGCCGGGTGCGGCAGGCGCGGAGGTGGACGAGCCCGTCGCGACCGCCCAGGGCGGGAGGACGTCGGATCCGCAGTCGCCGTGGGCAGGCAAGGCCGGTGCCTGGATCACCTGCTCGTACCACGTGGGCGGCGAGGATCTGGACATCCACACCGCCGGCACGGAAGCGGGGAACGCCATCAACCTCCTGCTGCCCACCGCGCAGAGCGCCGCCGGCATGAGCTCCGACGAGATGAAGACCTACTACGAGAAAGCCGACAAGGCCAAGCCCGGAGAACCGGTGCCGAGCCAGAGCGGCAACGTCGTCACCGTACGGCTCGATTCCGGCGGCAAGGGCGATGTCGCCCTGCTGCTGACCGTCGGCGAGGACCACAAGAGCAAGCTGAAGCCGGAGCAGGTTCTCGAGCTCGCGCGGACCTTCGCCACGCAGGTGAAGTGAATCTGTGCATTCCGTCTGACAGGGGACTCGCCCGTGGTCGATCATTGATCCCGCGACGACGTTCCGCCCGCACAAAGGAGCAGAGCCAGATGAGCACTCAGCAGGAGAAGGACGAGCTGTACGCGCTCGACATCAGCGGCGTCGAGTGGCAGGGCGCCCCCGGGACGAGCCCCGACGAGGAGCGCGTGGAGATCGCCCACCTGCCGGGCGGCGGGATCGCGATGCGGTCGTCGCTCGACCACGACACCGTGCTGCGGTACACGAAGGCGGAGTGGGACGCGTTCGTACTCGGCGCGAAGGACGGCGAGTTCGACCTGCAGTAGGCGCCGGTGAACATGAGAAGGGGCCCGCTCCGGGAGGAGCGGGCCCCTTCTCATGGACCGGGTCCGGGTGGATCAGTACGACTCGGTGAAGAGGCGCGAGGCCTTCACGTCGGTGGAGCGGTAGCTGTCCTTGCCCTGCTCGACGATCTGGGCGATCTTCTCGAGGCGGGCCTTCATGTCCTCGGCACGCTTCTTGTACTTGCCCTGAAGGATCTCGTACTCGCGGTGCGCGTCACCGTCCCACGTGTCGGTCACGGTGCGGAGCGCCGTGTCCATCGTCGTGAGGTCGTTGACGATCTGCTGCGAGACCGCACGGATGCGGTTCGCCATCTCCTGAACGCTTTCGTACCGGACCTTGGTCCCGGCGGCGTCGACAGACATGTTGATCCCCCTTTTCGTCAGATGTTGTTGAGCGACGAGTGGTTGACGGCGGCGAAGGTGGCGCGCACGTCGTCGTCGTTCGCGTTGCTGAGGTTCTTGGTCTCGCTCACAGCGTGGAGGAGGACGTTCAGCAGACGACGGATGGTGTCGTGGTCCTCGTTGAGGTTCGTCTGGGCCGTCTTGAAGCCGATCGCACCGACACCGGTCCAGCCGGCGGCGCACGTCTCGAGGATGTTGGCGAGCTCACGCGCCTGCTTGGAGACCGCGTCACCGGTCTCCGTGATCTTGATCTTCGCCTTGGTGATCGGATCGTCTGCGAGTCCGAACCCACCAGCGGGAGTGCTCATGTAATGCTCCTCTTGTTGTCGATGCTGCAGTTGTTCATGCGTCTGTCGACGCTCTCCTGCGTACTCCCGCCACTACGCCGAAGCCGATCAGGGCGACGACGGCGACGGCACTCGCGACAATGGCCCAGAGCGGAAAACCGCCCTCGTCGGACTCTGCGGCCTGGTTGTTGTCCTTGGCCTGGCCGTTGCCGCTTGCCCCCGTGTTCTCAGGAGAGGGGGAGGTCTGTGATGCGTTGGACGGCTTGGGTGTCGGCGCCTTGCCCGCGCCCTGCGCGGCGAGCAGCGGGTCGACGTCTGGGTCGCCCGGGTTGCCTTTGCCCTCAAGGAGGACCTGGGCGGGGCGGACGGAACCGTAGCCGATGTAAGGGGACGGAACCGGGCCCGTGTGGCCCGCAGTCTCCATCATGACCCGGAGAACCTGGTTCCTCGTCCATTCGGGGTGAGCGGACCAGATGAGGGCGGCGGTACCGGAGGCAATGGCAGCGGAATGGCTGGTGCCCCAGAAGCCGCAGAATTTGTTCTTGTCATTGGGGCAGCGTCCCGGCATTTCGATACCGGGAGCGACCAGGTCGACATAGGAGCCGTAGTCGGAGAACTTGGCGACCTTGCCCTTGGTGTCCACGGCGCCTACAGCAACCACGCCGGGAACGGAGGCAGGGTAGACGTTGCGCCGCTCCCTACCGTCGTTGCCGGAGGCGGCGAAGATCAATGCGCCCTTCTGCACCGCGTAGTCGACTGTGCTCTGCCACTCGCGGGCTTCAGCCTCGTCCGCCACACCACCGGACGAGATGTTGATCACCCGAGCGCCGTTGTCCACTGCGTAGCGGATGCCCTGGAACATGGTCTTCCACCCGTTGAAGGCGTAGTCGCCCGTCTTGACCGGGAGGATCCCCGCTCCGGGAGCAATGCCCTTCACACCACCGTCGGCACCGGTCCCGGCGATCGCGAGGGCCATGTTCGTGCCGTGGCGGTCCCTGTCCTTGTCATCCACACGGCCAAGCCCGCCCGTGTCGAAGTTGCGTCCGGGCAGCACCTTTCCACGCAGCTCCGGCAGCGTCGAGTCGACGCCGGTGTCGAGCACCGCCACGGTGATGCCCTTGCCCGTGGCCACCTTCCACAGCTCGTCGGCCTTCATCGCGTCCAGATACCACTGGCGCGACCGCATGTCGTCCGCCGTCGCGGCAGGCGCCGCGACGGTCCAGGTGGCGACGACGGCCGACATGGCGCCGAGCAGGGCTGCTGCGCGGCGCCGGGCGACCCGGGTGAGGGGGGACATCAGGGAAGTGCTCCTAGTCGATGACGGGCGGGACGATCTGGCGCTGGCCCGAGGTCCACGTCTCCTCGTCCTCGGTCAGATAGTCGGGGCGGTGGCCCGGCTGACGCCGTTCCTCCCCCTCGTGCTGCGACGAAGCGGGCGGACGCACCAGACCCGTGCCACCGGGAGTGAAGGCCGAGCGTCCACTCACACCGGACGCCCTGGGCGCGCCCACGGTTCCGCCCGGCTGGTTTGCCAGGCGGCGGCCTGCGCCACCCTGGCCGCCGGCGGGGCCGCCGTGCATGCCACCGGCGCCCGGGCCGTGCATGCCACCTGCGCCACGGCCGTACGGCGCGGAGGTCCGCTCCTCGCCGACCACCATGCCCTTGGGCATACGACCCATCTGCTGGTTCGTGAGCGGACGACCGGGCACCTGACGGCCACCGGTGATGCCCTCGGTACGGCCCATCGGGCCCGGAAGGCCGGTGCGGTTCGCTCCGCTCGGCAGACCCGTGATCGGCGCCCGGGGCGGCTGGTAACCGCTCTGCTGAGCCATCGGCGGCGCCATGGGCGGAAGGGGCAGCGGGTTCGTGGGCGTCGGTGGCGTCGCGGTGGTGGTCACCGGAGGCTGTACGGGCGGTCGGTTGGTGGTCTCCGGCGGCGGCGTAAGCGTCACGGAGTCGAGATTGGTGTCCACCTCGGACTCCGGAGGGCGCGGCGGCGTGACCGACGGCGGGTTCACCGGGTCGGCGATCGGCCGATGCGTGCTGCTCGGGGTCGACACGTCGGCCCGTTGGAGTGTCGTGTGGCCGGTCGGAGTGGTGCCCGTACCGGAACCCGAACCCGAACCCGAATACGTCCCGGAGCCGGTACCGCTCCCCGAACCGTACTCGCTATATCCACCGTCCCAGCGGCCTTCGACCGGCTTGAACTCCGGCTGCCGCTCCGCCGCGAGACGCTCACTCGACGTGTCGTAGTACGAAGAGAGGCGCTCCATCTGCTGGATGCCTTCCTGGAGCTTCGGGCCGGTCTCCGCCTCAAGGCGGGCCTTCTCCTTCTCCGGGTCCGCGAAGCACATGCCCGCCGGCTTCGGCATGGCCGACTTGGCCTCGGACAGCGCGTTTCCCGCGCGCTTCATCTCCTCGGACACGACCTTGGTGAAGTCACCGAGGACGAGCGTCTCACGGACCATGCCTTCGCCCCACAGGCGGAAGGCATCGCCGCCCTCACCCTCCCACTGCACGTGGGAGATGTAGTGCCTCAGGTCCGCGGCGATGTCGAGAATCTTCGGCACCGCCGCCGCGAGCGCCGTGCCTGTGCTCGAAATCTCCTCGGGCTTGGCCGACGCGATCATCGCGTACAGAGCGTCCAGGGACTTCCCCTCGAACTCTCCAGACATCGTGTTGTCCTCCCCCGTTTAGCTGAAGCCGCCGGAATCCTTGGTGCCGTTCACCGGCTTGGCCGGCTGCTGCGGCGTGGCCGGGTCCTCGACGCCCACCTCGGTGTGCTTCTCGTAGTCCTCTTGCGTGGTCTTCTGGATCTGCTGGAAGCGTTCCCGCTGCTCCTCGTTCACGCTGCCATAGCCCTTGTCGGCGATCTGCGCGCGAATCCCCATCGCCTCGATCGTCTCGCCGAAGATCTTCGTCAACTCCTCGAGCCGCGTGCGCACCTTCTCGTACGCCCCGTGCAGCTCGCTCGCCGCGCTGAAGCCCGTGCCGTACGACGCGGCCGTGACCTTCTGCTCGCCGATCTTCGTGTGCTCGGCCGGCGAACCCTTCAGTTCGTCGACCAGCTTCTGCATACGCGTCTGGAAGGTCAGGAGCGTCACTTCACCGACATCGAGCCCCTGCTTGCCGCCGCCGTCCCCGTTCGGCCCAGCCACTTCGGTTCCCCCTCGTCCCCACGTACGAACTCGACCACTCTAACGACTTGGTACGACAGTTCCAACTGCAAAGTTGCCTAGGTACTGCCGGGTAGTGACTAAGTATCCCTACTCATCTGACGGCTCATCGAGCCGCCCCTCCGCGCGCCCCGCGCCGCCGTCCGTCCCTGATCACCACGGCCGCCCCCGCCACCACCGCGACCAGCACCCCCGCGATGCCCAGCGCGTACGTCGCAAGGCGCTCCGAGCGCTCCTGCGGGGTCTCCGACATGGCCATGTGGGCCGGTTCCGGGGCCTCGGCCTTCGGTGGGCCGGGGTCCGGGGTGGGGCCGGTGGGCGGGGGCTCCGGGCCGTCGGCCAGGGCGCGGACCGGGTCGACGACGCCCCAACCGACGTGGTTGTCATGGCCGTTGACGGAGCGGATCGCGGTCTGCTCGATGCGGGTGGCGATCTGCGCGGGGGTCCACTTCGGGTACTTGGCGCGCAGCAGGGTCGCCACGCCCGCGACGTACGGGGCGGAGAAGCTGGTGCCGTTGTCGACGCACTGGCCGCCGCCGGGGACCGTCGAGACGATGTCGACGCCCGGGGCGGCGACGCCGACGAAGGTGCCGGACTGGGAGAAGGCGGCGCGTTCGTTGTTGCGGTCGGAGGAGGCGACGGCGATGACCCCGGGGAAGGCGGCGGGGTAGGTGTTCTTGAGTTTGCCGTCCATGCCGTCGTTGCCTGCGGACGCGACGACCACCACACCGCTGTCGATCGCCTTGGCGACCGCCTTGCCGAGCGAGGACTCGGGGCCGAGCGGCTGGGTGGTGTCCTGGGAGATGTTGATGACCTGGGCGCCCTTGGCGAGGGCGTGCTCGATGGCGAGGGCCATCGTGTCCGACTTGCCGCTGTTCTTCTCGTCGTTCTGGCGGATCGGGATGATGGTCGCCTCGGGCGCCAGGCCGACGAAGCCGGTGCCCTTGCGCGGGCGGGCGGCGATGATGCCGGCGACCTTGGTGCCGTGGCCCACGTCGTCGACGGTGCCGTCGGTCTTGCCGCGCTGGTCGTTGCCGGCGCCCGAATTCTGCTTGTCCGGCTTCAGGTAGTCCTTGCCGGCCTTCGCGTCGACGGCGGGCTTCAGCTGCGGGTTGACGTCGTCGACGCCGGTGTCGATGACCGCGACGCGCACCCCCTTGCCCTTGGTGTCCTGCCACAGCTCGTCGAGCAGCACCCGCTGGAGCGACCAGGGGATGCCCTCGATCTGCTTCTTCATCGGGAAGGTGCACTCGCCGCTGCCGTCGATTCCCACTGCGAATCGGGGTCGCGGTTCGGCGGCGGCCGCCGGGCCGGCGGCCAGTCCGCCCGTCAGGGCCGTGGCCGCGAGCAGCGCGCCCGCACGCCTACGAGACGTCGTCAACGGTGCCCCCTCACGAACCCTGCGGCTGGCGCGCGCTGTTGGTGTCCAGGCGCGGGCCCTTCGACAGGAACTCCGACCACTCCATCGGTACGAGCACGGGGGTGACCTTCTCGTAGCCGAGCCGCTTCTGCGCGTCGGACGGCTCCGGCCGCCCGTCCGTGGTCTGCTGCTGGTTTCCGGTGCCGATCTCGGAGCGGCCGGCGTCGCTGTCGCCGTTGGCCTGGACGGCGTAGCGCAGTCCGGTGTCGGTGACGAGGAAGAGCGAGCCGTCGGGGGCGGACTGCTTGCCCTGGATCTGGGTGTAGAGCAGTCCGGTGCCGGGCGTGACGTACGTGCTGGTGCCGCCGGCGGTGATGTCGGCGGGGTAGTTGGGGCCGGCCCAGGTGGACAGGGTGGTCCTGCCCTTGGCGTCGACGTTCTCCAGGACGGAGCAGACGGTGTCGCGGGAGCCGGGGCCGCCGACCGAGTTGATCTGGGTGGACTTCCGCTCGGGCCAGCGCAGTTCGGCGCCGAAGGCGGTGCTGTCGGGCGTGAGCGACTGCAGGTCGACGGGGGTGGCCTTGCCGGCCATGTCGAGGGAGTCGGTCTTCGGGGACTGGATGAGCAGCCAGGCGGTGAAGTCGGAGACCGGCTGGACCTTGCCGTCGAGGACCACGTAGTGCTGGGGGCCGGAGCCGGTCTGGGCGAGGAGCACCATGCCGACCTTGTCCTGCTCGGGGGTGAGGCCGCCGCGGACGTGGGCGTCGGCGCCGACCGTGCCGGGGATCGGCGGGAAGTCGACGGGGCTGCCGTCCTTCAGGGTGGCCAGCCAGTCGTCGGTGACCTGCTGCGGCTGCCGGCTGCCGAAGAGGGCGTTGGTGAGGTTCTGGGACTTCTCGGCGACGCGGTACTTGGTGCCGGTGTGGTCGACCAGGTACTGGGCGCTGTCCTTCTGCCCCTTCACGTACATGACCTGACCGGCCTTCAGCTTGTTGCCGTTCTCCGTCCGGCCGAGGTCGCGCTCGGCGAAGAGGAAGGTGGCCTTCTGGACGCTGCCGCCGTTGCCGCCGCCGGGCTGTTCGCAGACCGCCCAGCGCTTGGCGGTGCCGGCGTCGTCGGCGCCGGGGAGGCGGTCGGGGGCGTACGGGATGCCGAGGATGGGGCCGCGCGGCGGCTTGCCCTCGTCGAGCGTCTTGTCCTCGACCTGGATGACCTGGAAGTCGTCCGGGTTGAGCAGCAGCCGCGCGGAGGCGAGGTTGAGCACCGGGTGGAGCAGGGTCTTCTTGTCCTTGCCCTTGCCGGTGGTGAGGACGACATAGCGGGTGGTCGACTGCTTGCCGACGATCACCTTCTTGCCGGGCTCGTCCCAGCCCTGGGGCGCGGTCGGCTTGAACATGCCCCAGGCGCCGAAGCCGGCGATCACGAGCGCGCCGACGATGACTCCGGGCAGCACCGCGCGCAGCGGCCTGGGCGCCCCCTCCTCCGTACCCGAGGGAGAGGGTTGGAGGAATGCCGCGACCGTGCGCTTCTTCGCAAAGGTGTATGCGTTGAGCTCGTCCCGCCGTGATGCCATGAGTCCCCGTTTCCGTCAGGCGCAGTCTTCGCTCGGGAGTCCGGGGAGCATGGCGCCCGGGCCCCGGCTGTCGGACCGGCCCCCTACTATGCCTGCTGTCCGCCGGTGCGTGTGGGGCGGGTAGGGTGATCCGGCCGCCAAAGGCCTGGCGGGCCAGGGTGATCGGGACGAATTGAGGGGGATTCTCCATCATGGCTTCCGCGACGCGGACACGGTCCGCTGCGGGCGGGTCCACATCCGCGCCCCCCACCTCGCCGGGCACGGGGCCCGGTTCGCCCGTTGCGTCCTCGGTGTCTCCGCGACTCCAGGCACGCCCCGGACACTTCGGGGCGTTCCGATTGCAACAGCTCGTACTGATCGAGGTGGCGGCCGCGATCCTGGTCGTGGCAGCGGTCGTGGACAAGCTGATGCTGGTGCCCGCGGGCGTGGTGGCGGCGCTGCTCGTGCTGCTCGCGCTGCTGCGCCGGCACAAGCGCTCGCTGCCGGAGTGGCTGGCCACCTTCCTCGCGCTGCGCGCCCGCACCCGCCGGTCGGCGGCCTTCGCCGTGCCGGAGGGCACGGAGCCGGGCCTTGCCCCGGTGGTGGAGTGCGATCCGGCGCTGCGGACCTACACGTACAGCGACCGTGACCGGCGTCCGATCGGGATGATCGGCGACGGGACCTTCCTGACGGCCGTCGTACGGGTCGAGTCGGAGTCCTCGGCGCTGCGCCCGGACCGGGGCGCGCACCCGCTGCCGGTGGGGCTGATCGGCGACGTGCTGTCGGTGGACGGCATTCGTCTGGAGTCGGCGCAGATCGTGCAGCACACCCAGCCCGCGCCCGCGCCGCACCTGCCCGCGCAGTCGATGGCGGCCCGCAACTACGGTCCGCTGCAGGCGCAGACGGGTTCGCCGGCGCTCCGGATCACCTGGGTCGCGCTGAAGCTGGACCCCGAGCTGTGCCCGGAGGCGGTCGAGGCGCGCGGCGGCGGCGTGGAGGGCGCGCAGAAGTGCCTCGTGCGAGCCGCGGACCAGCTCGCGAGCCGGCTGGCCGGCGCGGGCTTCAAGGCCACGGTGCTGACCGAGCAGGAGCTGACCTCCGCGCTCGCCACCTCGACCTGCGCGAGCCCGATGGCGATAGCGCAGGCCGGCCGCGGGCAGGCGCAGGGGCGCCGCACCCAGGAGACCGCGCGCACCTGGCGGGTCGACGACCGCCGCCACACGACGTACTGGGTGGGGCGCTGGCCCCAGCTGGGCGGCGCGGGCGGGGCCGGGGCGTCGATGCCGCAGCTGGTGGCGCTGCTGACCTCGCTGCCGGCGCTCGCGACGACCTTCAGCCTGACGCTGAGCGGGGGTGACCGTCAGGAGGTGACGGTCACCGGACATGTACGGATCACCGGGCGCAGCGACGAGGAACTCCTCGCGGCCCGGCACGAACTGGAGCGTGTGGCGCGCGGTGTGAAGACGGGCCTGGTGCGGCTCGACCGCGAGCAGGTGCCGGGCATGCTGGCGACGCTGCCGTTGGGGGGTGCGCGCTGATGACGACTCCGGGGAACCCGGCGGGTCACCTGGGCCAGGCAGGTCAGATGAGCCAGGTCGGCCCTGCCGGGCAGGTCGGGCAGGTCGGGCAGGTCGGGCAGCCGATGGGCGCCGTGCCCGGCGGTCCGGTCGGGGGTCCGGTCGGGGGTGTCACCGGCGGTGTGCCGGGCGGGGCCCCCTCGCGGCGGGCCCGGCCGAGCGGCGGCGGGCGTGCCGCCCTGCGCAGTACGGGACGGGGCGGCGGCAAGCCCCGTCTCGGCTTCGGGCTCATCGGGCCGCGCCGCGACCGGCATGCGGCCCCGCTCGACCAACTCGGCGCGCTGGCACTGCCGGTGGGCGACGACGGCGTGGTCATCGGCGTGGACGCCGAGAGCCGGCCGGCCGTCCTCGGCATCAACCGGCCCAGCGCGTACGACGTGACGCTCATCGGCGGCCTGTGGACGGCGCAGGTGCTCGCACTGCGGGCGGCGGCGACCGGCGCCCGGGTGGCGGTGGAGACGGGCCGCGCGCCCGCCTGGACGGCGCTCGCCCAGGCGGCCGGCGGCGGCCAGCCCTGCATCACGCTGCACGACGTGGGCCGGGTGCCGCCGCAGGGCGCGTCCGCCGGCAGCCCCGTGGTCGTCGTCCGCGACTGCGGCATGCGGCCGCCGCGCGGCCGGGTGGTCTCCGCGCCGTGGCAGTCGGTGGTCACCCTGCTCCCCTATCTGAGCCCGGTGGCCCCGCGGCTCCTGGAGAAGTCCTCGCTCGTCGGCGTGCAGCGGGTCTCCCCCGACGAGGCCGCGCAGATCGGCCGGATCATGGGGTTGCAGCGTGCGGAGTGGGAGGCGCTGTCGACGCTGGCCGACGGGGTGACCCTGTGGTGCACGCCGAACGACCGCCAGTTCGTGATGACGCAGGCCACGGACGCCGAGACCGGATTGTTGGGCGGCGCCCGCCGGATGGACTGATCCGGCCGGACCGACAGACAATCACCCAACCTGTCCGTTTTTATGCGGGTTTGGAGTGCCGTCAGTCTCACTCTCCGGTACTCGTGGGTCACTTGGGGGACCCGGCCTGTCCGCGCACCGGGGAGCGGCGGGCCGTCGGCCCTGCCCCGCGGGCACGGTTGGCGTTTAGGGTGGGATGTGCCCGCCCACGACTGCACACGGGTGCGCGACCACACCAGGAGGCAAAGTGAACCGCGATCGGGACGAGATCAACGGGGGTTGGAACCCGCCCGTCGACGATCAGTCCGACGCAGATCCCGCCGAGATGACGGGTGAGTTCACCATCGACTACACCCCGCCGGCCTGGTACACGCAGAACGCGTCGGGCGGTACGGGCGCCGGGGCGCCGACGCCTCCGCCGCCGACCGGTGCGCCGGTCGCGGTGCCCGGGCTCCCGGCGCCGGGAGTTCCCGCGCCCGGTGGCTACGAGTCGAACTGGACCCCGACGCCCCCGCCGGTCCCCGGTCCCGAGGCCCCGGTCCCGGCCCCGGCCCCGGTCGCGCCCGTCGCGCCCCCGGTCGCCGAGGCCCCTGTGACGCCGCCGCCGGCTCCCGCACCCGCCCCCGCGGCCGTTCCCTTCGGTGGTGGCGATCTGGAGAGCGGCGCGACCATGCGCTTCTCCCCCGCCGCGCTCAAGCGCGAGATGGCGGAGATCGCGGCCGCGCAGGAGGCGCAGCCGGCCCCGGAGACCCCGCAGATCCCGGAGTCCCCGCAGGCCCCGGAGGCCGAGGCCGCGCCGGAGACCGACGCGACGACCGCCGAGGCCGAGAGCGAGCCCGAGACGGGCGCCGAGGCCGCCGCGCAGTCCGCGGAGCGCACGCCCGGGCCCGAGGCCGCCGCCCCGGCGGAGAGCGCCGAGGAGGCTCCGGAAGCCGCGGAGGCCCCCGCGCCCGAGCCCCAGGCCGACATCGCTCCCGTGCCCACGCCCGAGCCCGAACCGGAACCGGCGGCACCCGCCCCCGCCCCCGTACCGCAGGACTCCGCGCCCGGCGCGCTGCCGCCCGTGGCCGCGGAGGTGCCGGCGCCGGGGAGCGGACTGCCGCCGCTGCCGCCGTCGTTCCAGCCGGCGACGCCGGCGCCCGCGCCGCAGTGGCCCGCGCAGGCCGCCCCGGCCGAGCAGCAGGTGCCGCAGGCTCCGGCCGCCCCGCTGCCGCCCGCGACGGACGCCTGGCCCGCCCCCGTACCGCCGCAGGGTGGCTACGGCTTCCCGCACCCGGGCCAGCCGCAGCCGCCCCAGGCCCCGCAGGCCCCCCAGGGCTACGGCTTCCCGCAGCCGCCCGTACCCCCGCAGCCCCAGGCCCCCCAGCAGCCGCAGCAGGGTTACGGGTTCCCCCACCCCGGCCAGCCCCCGTTCGGGCAGCCGCAGCCGCCCGTACCCCCGCAGCCTCAGGCACCCCAGCAGCCCCAGGCACCGCAGCAGCCCCAGGGTTACGGGTTCCCGCACCCCGGCCAGCCCCCGTTCGGCCAGCCGCAGCCCGCTCCGGGCGCGCCGAACGTTCCCGCCCCGGCACCCGCCCCCGACTCCCCGGCGATCGACCCCCGTACCGGGGCCGCGTGGCCGTCGGCCGTGACGCACGACCAGCGGGAGCGGTCCGTGCCGGGCGCCCCGCTCGGGTACAACGCGGCCGTCGAGCTCTCCTCCGACCGGCTGCTTCGCAACAACAAGCAGAAGCCCAAGTCGAGCCGCAACCCCGGCGCCGCCAACCGCTTCAAGCTGGGCGGCAAGAAGGAGGAGGCGGAGCGGCAGCGGAAGCTGGAACTGATCCGGACCCCCGTCCTCTCCTGCTACCGGATCGCGGTCATCTCGCTCAAGGGCGGCGTCGGCAAGACCACGACGACGACCGCGCTCGGCGCGACCCTGGCCACCGAGCGGCAGGACAAGATCCTGGCGATCGACGCCAACCCGGACGCCGGCACGCTCGGCCGCCGGGTGCGGCGCGAGACCGGGGCGACCATCCGCGACCTGGTGCAGGCGATCCCGTACCTCAACTCGTACATGGACATCCGCCGGTTCACCTCGCAGGCGCCGTCCGGTCTGGAGATCCTCGCCAACGACGTGGACCCGGCCGTCTCGACGACCTTCAACGACGAGGACTACCGGCGCGCGATCGACGTCCTGGGCAAGCAGTACCCGATCATCCTCACGGACTCGGGCACCGGCCTGCTCTACAGCGCGATGCGCGGGGTGCTCGACCTCGCCGACCAGCTGATCATCATCTCCACGCCGTCCGTGGACGGCGCCTCCAGCGCCTCCACCACGCTCGACTGGCTTTCGGCGCACGGGTACGCGGAGCTGGTGCAGCGCTCGATCACGGTCATCTCGGGAGTCCGCGAGACCGGCAAGATGATCAAGGTCGAGGACATCGTGCAGCACTTCCAGACCCGTTGCCGCGGGGTGGTCGTGGTGCCGTTCGACGAGCACCTGGCGGCCGGCGCCGAGGTCGACCTCGACATGATGCGGCCGAAGACCCGCGAGGCGTACTTCCACCTCTCGGCGATGGTGGCCGAGGACTTCGTACGGGCGCAGCAGGCGCAGGGCCTGTGGACGGCGGAGGCGCAGGGCGCGATGCCGCCGCACATGGCCCCGCCGATGCCCGGCCAGCCGGGCTACCAGGCCCCGCCCGGGCAGCCCCAGCCGTACCCGGGTCAGCCGGGTCAGCCGGGTCAGCCGGGTCAGCCCTACCCGCCGCAGCAGCCCGCGCCCGGCCAGCCGGCCCCGGGCCGGCCCTACGCGTACCCGCCCCAGCAGCCCCCCGTACCGGGTCAGCCGTATGGCGGTCCCCCCGCCCCCGGACAGATGTACGGGGCGCAGCCCGGCCAGCCGCCGATGCCGCAGGGCTGGCAGCAGCCGGGGCAGCCGCTCCCGCCGCACGCCCAGACGCCCGGCCAGGTTCCCGGGCAGACGCCCGATCAGGTCCCGGGCCAGGTCCCGCCGCCCAACTGGCCGCAGCAGGCGCCGCAGCAGCCTCCGCAGGCGCCGCCAGCCCCTCAGCAGTAGGGCGTCACAGGAGTAGACCAATGAGGCCCCGTACCGGTGTTCCGGTACGGGGCCTTTCGGCATTCCCGCAGCCCACACGGTGTTTGAGACATCGTTGACGACGGCAGACCACCGCTGATACACCTTCGCTTCATCCATCGTCAGCCCAAGATCCACGGCACTTCCCCCGACGCACGCATCCCGACGCGAGGTCACGCCCCATGGTCATGGTCACGAAGGTTCCACCCCGTCAGGCAGCCGCCCGCAGACCCCTCCGCCCGCTCCGTCTCCTGCTCGCCACCGGCGTCACAGCCGCCTCGCTCGCGGCCGTGCCGGGTACCGCCCGGGCGGAGGACGACAAGGCGGCCGCCGGCAACACGCTCACCGTCGCCGTCTCGCAGAGCGTCGACTCGCTCTCGCCGTTCCTCGCGCAGAAGCTGGTGTCGACCAGCATCCACCGCCTCGCGTACGAGTACCTGACGAACTACGACGCGAAGGACGCGCACCCGATCCCGGGCCTGGCGACCGAGTGGAAGTCCTCGCCGGACAAGCTCACCTGGACGTACACGATCCGCAAGGACTCGATGTGGTCCGACGGGCAGCAGGCCACCGCCGAGGACGCGGCATGGACCTTCAACAAGATGATGACCGACCCGAACGCGGCCACCGCGAACGGGAGTTTCACGGCCAACTTCAAGAAGGTCTCCGCGCCCGATCCGCAGACCCTGGTCATAGAGCTGAAGCAGCCGCAGGCGACGATGACGGCGCTGGACGTGCCGATCGTGCCCAAGCACGTGTGGGAGAAGGTCTCCGACTTCTCCAAGTTCAACAACGACCAGCAGTTCCCGATCGTCGGCAACGGCCCGTTCGTCATCACCGACTTCAAGGTCGACCAGTACATCAAGCTGAAGCCGAACAAGAAGTTCTGGCGCGGGGCGCCGAAGTTCGACGAGCTGGTCTTCAGGTACTACAAGGACGGCGACGCGGCCGTCGCCGCGCTGCAGAAGGGCGAGGTGTCCTTCGTCCCGAACCTGACGCCCGCTCAGGCAGCCGCGCTGAAGACACAGAAGAGCATCAAGGTCAACGACGCGCCCGGCCGCCGCTTCTACGCGCTCGCCACCAACCCGGGCGCCCGCGCCAAGGACGGCAAGACCTTCGGCAACGGCAACAAGGCGCTGCTCGACCCCGAGGTGCGCAAGGCGCTGTTCCTGGCCGTGGACCGTACGACCCTGGTCGACAAGGTCTTCCGGAACCACGCCGTGGAGGGCGAGGGCTACATCCCGCCGCGCTTCGGCTCGTACTTCTGGAAGCCCACCGACACCCAGAAGCGGGCCTACGACCCCGCCAAGGCCGAGCAGGTCCTGGAGGCGGCCGGGTACAAGAAGAACGCCGAGGGCAAGCGGCTCGGCAAGGACGGCAAGCCGCTCGACCTCCGCATCCTGTGCCACGCCACCGACCCCAACGACAAGGCCTCCGCGAAGTACCTCCAGGAGTGGTGGGGCAAGCTCGGCATCGGGCTCAGGGTCGACTGTCTGGACAGCGTCTCCGACCCGTGGGCGAAGGGCGACTACGACCTCGCCTTCGACGGCTGGTCGGTCAACCCCGACCCGGACTACGTCCTGTCCATCCACACCTGCGGCACGCTGCCCGCGACCCCGAAGGACACCGGAGCCACCGACAACTTCATCTGCGACCGGCAGTTCGACGCGCTGTACTGGCAGCAGGCCGTCGAGTACGACGCCGCCAAGCGCTCCGACCTGGTCAAGCAGATGCAGTCGCGGCTCTACGACACCGGGTACATGAACATCATCGCGTACCCGAACGCCCTGGAGGCGTACCGCACCGACCAGATCCGCTCCATCACCACCATGCCCGAGGCCGCCGGCAACCTGTGGGGCCAGGACGGCTACTGGAGCTGGTGGTCGGCGGTGCCCGCCGCGCAGGCCTCCGCCGAGTCCTCGGACGGCTCGAACACCGGCGTGATCATCGGGATCGGCGCGGCCGCCGTGGTCGTCGTCGGCGTCGGGGTCTTCCTCGGCATGCGCCGCCGCTCCACCGCCGACGACCGCGAGTAGCCCGTGACCAGCGCAAGCACGCCCGCCCCCTCCGTGGTCCCGGCCGACGCGGCCCGGACCACGGAGGGCGGCGCCCCCCGCACCCGTACCACCGCCGCCCTCCCCTATCTCCGGCACGCGGCGACCAAGGTCGCCGGCGCCGCCGTGTCCCTGCTCGCCGTCCTCGTCACCAGCTTCTTCCTGTTCCGGATCCTCCCGGGCGACCCGGTGAAGACGATGACGCACGGTATGCCGACCACAGCGGAGCAACTGGCCACGCTGCGCCACCAGTTCGGTCTCGACCTGCCGCTCTGGCAGCAGTTCACCGACTACTGCGCCATGGCGCTCACCGGCGACCTCGGCACCTCCTTCCAGTTCCGCGCCCCGGTCGGCGAGCTGATCGCGCAGAAGCTCCCGGCGACGCTGCTGCTCACCGGCACGGCCGTGGTGCTCTACTCGGCGCTCGGCCTGTGGCTGGGCACGCGTTCCGCGTGGCGGCACGGCAGCCTCGGCGACAGGCTGAACACGGGGGTGGCACTCACCCTGTGGTCGGTCCCGTCCTTCTGGCTCGGGCTGCTGCTGATCATCGTCTTCTCGGTCGGCATGGGGCCCATCCCGGGCCTCTTCCCGACCGGCGGCATGGAGTCCGGCACCGGCGAGACCGGCTTCGGCTACCTCCTCGACGTCGCCCACCACATGGTCCTTCCGGTGCTCACCCTGGTCGCCGTGGGCTACGCCCAGACCCTTCTGGTGATGCGCTCCTCGCTCCTCGACGAGATGGGCGGCGACTATCTGACCACCGCGCGGGCGAAGGGCCTGCGCGACGACGCGGTACGCCGCCGCCACGCCGTCCCCAACGCACTCCTGCCGGTCATCACCATGATCTTCATCAACCTGGGCCATGTGGTGGCCGGTTCGATCCTGGTGGAGACGGTGTTCTCCTGGCCCGGCCTCGGCGGGCTGTTCTACCAGGCCCTCAGCGTGCCCGATCTCCCGCTCGTACAGGGCCTGTTCGTGGTCTTCGCCGGCGCGATGATCGTGATGAACCTGATCGCCGACCTGCTCTATCCGCTGCTCGACCCCCGGGTGGGCCGATGACCTCACAGACCACCGCCGCATCCCTCGCCCGGCAGCGCCGGCGCACCTCGCTCGCCCGCTTCTGGAGGCAGTACAGCGCCCACCGGGCCGGACTCTGGGGCCTGGCGGGCCTCGCCCTGATCGGCCTGATCGCGCTCGCCGCCCCCCTCCTCGTCGGCGCGGACGTCCAGTCCGTCACGAACGCGCCCGGCACCGCACTGGAGTCGCCGAGCGCCGAATTCCCCCTCGGCACCGACCAGTTCGGCCGCTCACTCCTCGGCCTGCTGATCTGGGGCGCCCGGATCTCCCTCCTCGTCGGACTGCTCGCCGCCGCGCTCTCGGTGGCCATCGGCACCCTGGTCGGGATCGTCGCGGGCCACTACGGCGGCTGGTTCTCCACGGTCGTCATGCGGATCACCGACTGGTTCCTGGTGATGCCGGCCCTGGTCCTCGCGATCGTCCTGGCCACCGTGATGTCCCGGTCGATGTGGACGGTGATCCTGGCGATCGGCGTGACCAGCTGGCCGACCACGGCCCGGCTGGTGCGGGCGCAGACCATCGCGGTCGAGTCCCGCCCGTACATCGAGCGCGCGACCGCCCTCGGCGGCGGCCACGGGCACATCATGACCCGGCACGTCCTGCCGAACGTGATGCCCCTCGTCCTCGCGCAGACCACCCTGGGCATCTCCACGGCCATCCTCACCGAGGCGACCCTCGCCTTCCTGGGGCTCGGCGACCCGACGGTGGTGTCGTGGGGCGGGATGCTCCAGGACGCGCGCGAGGCGGGCGCGGTGTCGTCCGGCCACTGGTGGTACCTGGCGCCGCCCGGCATCGCCATCGCGCTCGTCGCCCTCGCCTTCACGCTCTGCGGCCGGGCCATCGAGTCCGTCCTCAACCCGAAGCTGGGAGTGTCCCGTTGAGCCATCAGCCACTGCTGGAGGTACGAAATCTCAGCGTGACGTACGGAACGGGCCCGAAGGCCGTCCCCGCCGTGCGAGGCATCGACCTCACCCTCCCCGCCGGCCAGAAGCTGGGCGTCGCCGGCGAGTCCGGCTGCGGCAAGTCGACGATGGCGCTCGCGCTGCTCCGTCTCCTGCCCGCATCGGCCCGCACCAGCGGCGAGATCCTGCTCGACGGCGAGGACGTCCTCGCCATGAAGTGGGGGCGGCTGCGGGCGGTGCGCTGGGCGGGGGCGTCGATCGTCTTCCAGGGCGCGATGCACTCGCTGAACGCGGTGCGGCGGATCGGCGACCAGATCGCGGAGCCGCTGCTCGTGCACGGCGGGTCCACCCCGGCGGCGGCCCGCACACGGGTCGGCGCGCTCCTGGAGCACGTGGGTCTCCCGACCGCCCGCGCGTCCGCGTATCCGCACGAACTCTCCGGCGGCCAGCGCCAGCGCGTGATGATCGCGATGGCGCTGGCCTGCGACCCCCGCCTGATCGTGGCGGACGAGCCGACGACCGCGCTCGACGTGATGATCCAGGCGCAGATCCTGCGTCTGATCGAGCAGCTGGTCGCCGAGCAGGACATCGGACTGCTGATGATCAGCCACGACCTCGCCGTGCTCGCCGACACCTGCGACCGGCTCGCGGTGATGTACGCGGGCCGGGTGGTGGAGGAGGGACCGGCGAAGGCGGTGTACGAGGCGGCCGCCCACCCCTACGGGCAGGCGCTGTCCTCGGCGTTCCCCCGGATCGGCGACCCGGCCTCCCGGCGCGCCCCGCGCGGCCTGCCGGGCGACCCGCCGGACCCGGCGGACCTGCCGGGCGGCTGCGCGTTCCGCCCGCGCTGCCCGGCGGCAGTAGAGGTGTGCGCAACGGAGGACCAGGAACTGCGGGACGCGGGCGCGGGGCGCCGGGCGGCCTGCGTACACGTGGGAGGCACGGCATGAGCACCCCGGAACCCCTCCTCGCCGCCCGGGGCCTGCGCGTCGCCTTCCCCGGCCGCCGAGGCGCACCTGTCGCCCGGGCGGTGGACGGGGTGGACCTGGACATCGGCGCGGGCGAGATCGTGGCACTGGTCGGCGAGTCCGGCTGCGGCAAGACGACCCTGGCCCGCTCGCTGCTCGGCCTGGTCCGCCCGACCGAGGGCGAGGTCCGCTTCTCGGGCACCCCGCTCACGTACACGGGCAAGGCCCTCAAGGCGTACCGCAAGCGTGCCCAGCTCGTCCTCCAGGACCCGAGCGGTTCGCTGAACCCGCGGCACACGGTGTACGACGCGGTGGCCGAGGGCCTACGCATCCACGGCTTCACAGGCGACGAGCAGACAGCAGTCGCCGAGGCCCTCTCACGTGCCGGGCTCCGCCCGCCAGAGCGCTTCTTCCTCCGCTATCCCCACGAGCTGTCCGGCGGCCAGCGCCAGCGCGTGGTGATCGCGGGCGCGCTCGTCCTGGAGCCCGAACTGATCGTGGCGGACGAGCCGGTGGCCTCGCTCGACGCCTCCGTACGGGGCGAGATCCTGGCGCTGCTCCTGCGGCTGCGCGACGAACTCGGCCTGTCGGCCCTCGTGGTGACCCACGATCTGGGCCTGGCGTGGAACATCGCGGACCGCGTGGCGGTCATGTATCTGGGCCGGATCGTGGAGACGGGCCCGGTGGAAGAGATCCTGACCACCCCCCACCACCCCTACACCCAAGCCCTCTTGTCAGTCCTCCCGGAGTCCGTCACCGAACCCATCGTCCTGACCGGCGAACCCCCGGACCCCACCCACATCCCACCCGGCTGCCGCTTCCACGCCCGCTGCCACGTGCTCGCCTCCGGCGCGGCGGCGGAGGTGGCGGACCGCTGCCGTACGACGGACCTGCCGGTCCTGGGCGGCGGCGGGGCCACGGCGGCGGCCTGCCACTGGTCGGACACGCTCCACCGGACGGAAGCGGGGGACGGACGGGGGGCCGGGTTCGGGACGTGAAGCGTGATTTGTGGCGCGGAACAAGGGCGTTCACCCTGCGAAGGGCCGGCTCCGCGCCGTAGATCATGCAGTCCAGAACCCGGCCCCCCGCCCGGCACACGCGCCCCCTACGGCCCGGCAGGCTTCGGCGCGGGCTTCTCCTCCGGCTTCGTGGCCGGGGTCTGAACCGCAGGAGCCTGCACCGCAGGAGCCTGCACCGCCGGGGCCTGCGCAGCCGGGGCCTGCGCAGCCGCCGGCTTCGCCGCCGTCGCCGGAGCCGCCGGGTTCTGCGGCTTGCCGACGGGCTTCTGGGTCACCGAGCCCTTCGGAAGGACCTCGCACGAGGAGATCGAGGTCCGGGTGGAGACCGACTTCACCGTGCAGGTGTCGTTGCCGATGCCCGCGTCCACCGTGCCCCAGTGCTCGCCGACGATCAGGATCGCGCCGTCGTGCCCGCTGATGGTGTCGTCGCCGGGCCCGGACTGGATGAGGCCTCCGGACTCGGGGCCGAGCCCCGCGGCCTCGATCCTGTCGTCCTCGCTGCCGCCGAGGACGCGTCCCGAGAAGTCGATGATCCCGGTCCTGATGGTGTCCTTGCCGTCGTTGCCGGTGACGATGCCGCCGCCCCGGTTGAACTGTCCGGGCGCGCCGAACACCGAGCCGGTGGTGATGGTGTCGTCGCCGTCGTCGCCGTGGACGATCGCGCCGCGCTCGGCGCCCTCGCCGTGCACGGTGGCCACCTTGATGGTGTCGTTGCCGCGGTTGCCCCGCACCATGCTGAAGGTGGTCTGCGGCACCAGGTGCTTGGCGCGGATGACGTCGTCGCCCTCGCCGCCCATGATGGCGGAGTCGATGACCAGGCCCTTGACCTCGATCACGTCGTTGCCCGCGCCGCCCGAGACGGTGACGCCCTCGATGTCGCTGTCGCAGAAGATGTGGTCGTCGCCCGAGCCGCCGAGGACCTGGTCGCCCGGGGGCGCGGGGACGTCGTTGATCCAGCACTGGTGCATGGGCACCCGGGCGGAACCGTGCGCCGAGGCGTGGGCAGCGGGCGCGCCGGTGAGGGTGGCGGCGGCGAGCAGGACGGCGAGCGCGGCGGGGCCGCGCGCCGCTCTGCCCAAGGAGGGCGGCGTGACGGACATGCGGTTCTCCTCTGCGGTGATGGAGGTGGCGGGAAGGGCGGGAGGGGCTGGGCCGGGATCGGCCCCACGTCACGCGACGCTGCGGACCGGGGCCGCGTGTCGGGGCGAGTAGCCGACGATCCGGCGGGTGTCGAGGCGCGGCTCGGGCGCGCTGTCGCCGTTGGTCCACCGGCCGAGGCACATCTCGGCGGTGATGCCGGGGCCGAAGCCGGCGAGGATGCCGCGGGCGCCCTCGGCGAGTCCGCCCTCCTCGAAGAGCCGGCGCACCGCGTCGAGGACGACGGCGCTGGCGATGTTGCCGTACTCGGTCAGCGTCGCCCGGCTGAACCGGAAGTCCTCCGGGGGAACTTCGAGGAAGCGGCTGAGGTCGTCGAGGATCCGCGGGCCGCCCGCGTGGATGATGTAGAAGTCGAGGTCGCCGGCGTCCCAGCCGTGCTCGCCCGCGAGTTCGCGCAGCGCGGGCGCGAGGGGTTCCATCGTGCCGGGCACGCGCTTGTCGAGCAGGAAGTGGAAGCCGGTGGCGCGCACGCTGTAGGCGATCCAGTCCTCGGTGCCGGGCACGAGGTAGGAGTTGTTGCGCTCCAGGCGGATGCCGGTGCCGCCGCGGCCGCGGACCACGGCGGAGGCGACGGCGTCGCCGAACAGTCCGTTGGAGAGCAGGGTGCCGACTTCGAGGTCGGTGGGCTGGTAGCACAGCGAGCAGAACTCGCAGGCCACGATGAGGACGTTGGCGTCCGGGTAGGCGGTGCAGAAGTCGTGCGCCCGGTTGACCGCGGCGCCGCCTCCGGCACAGCCGAGCTGGGCGATCGGCACCTGCCGGGTGTGGCTGGGGAAGCCCATCGTGTTGATCATCCAGGCCGTGAGCGAGGGCATCATGAAGCCCGTGCACGACACGTAGACGATCATGTCGATGTCCGCGGGGGTCAGCTTCGCGTTGGCGAGCGCCTCCTTGACGACCGCGGGGACGCGGGCTTTCGCCTCGGCCTCGTACAGCGCGTTGCGCTCCTGGAATCCGGGGTGCTTGAGGGTCTCCTCGATCGGCTGCACGATGTGCCGGCGCGTCACCCCGGTGTTCCCGATCAGCCGCAGGGCCAAGGGCAGTTGGGGGTGGTCGGCATGGCGTGCGCGGGCGAGGTCGAGGGTCTCCTCCATCGTGATCACGTACTCGGGTACGGCCACCGCGGGTTTGCACAGAGTCACCACGACACGCGCTCCTTCGTCTCGTTCGCCGTGAACTGGGCCCACACTCGCCCGGCGGTCGCGACCCCGCAACCGCGAGCGCCACCGGCCGGTCACATACGGTCACCGCACCGGGGAGGCGGGCGTGCTCCGTACGGGGGGCTGTCGGCGTTCGGCGTGTCGCGGCCGCGGGCGGCCGGGAACAGGGTCCTCATGACCTCCGATCCCACGGCCGCGCCACGGCCGGTCCGCACCTGGGCGGTGGAGGACCTCCCCGCCCTCGACTTCGACCCGCTGCTGCTCGAACTGCTCCACGAGGAGCCCGTCTCCCGGATCCGGCTGCCGTTCGGCGGGGATCACGAGGCGTGGCTGGTCACCCGGTACGACGACGTCCGTCTGGTGACGTCGGACCCCCGGTTCGGCCGGACGGCCCTGCTGGAGCGCCAGGTGACCGGTATGACGGGCCACATGGTGGCCTCCAAGGCGGCGCTGAACTACGCCGATCCGCCGTACCACACGCAGCTGCGCAAGGCGGTGACGAAAGCTTTCACCGGACAGTCGACCAAACGGCTGCGGCCCCTCGCGCAGGCGACCGCCGACCGTCTCCTGGACGCCATGGAGGCGGCCGGAAGCCCCGCCGACCTGATGAAGCACCTGCACGGCCCGCTGCCCCTGTCCGTGGTGTGCGACCTGCTCGGCATCCCCGAGGCGGACCGCGCCGAGCTGGCCTCCTGGCCGGACCTGATCCTGTCCTCGGGCCCCGGCCCGGAGGGCAGCAGGGCGGCCAAGGCGCAGATCCACGCCTACATCACCCGGCTGCTCGAACAGCGCGCGGCCGAGCCCTCCGACGACCTGGCCGGGGTGCTCGCGGAGTCCCTGGCCGAGGGCCGGGTGGACCGTGACGAGGCCGTGTCGCTGGCCATGGCGATCCTGATCAGCGGCGCGCACGCGGTCCGCAACAACAGCGCCAACATGGTCTATCTGCTGCTCACCCGGCCGGACCTGACGAAGCGGCTGCGGGCCGAGCCGGAGCTGCTCCCGCAGGCGGTGGACGAGCTGCTCCGCTGGATCCCGCACCGCAACGGCGTGGGCCTGCCCCGGATCGCCCTGGAGGACGTCGAGGTCGGCGGGGAGCTGGTCCGGGCCGGCGAGGCGGTGTACGCGTCCTATCTGGCCGCGAACCGGGACCCGGCGGTCTTCGCGGACCCGCACACCGTCGACTTCGACCGGACCGGCACCGGGCACGTCTCGTTCGGTCACGGGCCGCACCACTGCATGGGCGCGATGCTGACCCGGATGGAGTCCGAGGTGATCGTGTCGACGCTGCTCGCCCGCTATCCGGAGCTGCGGCTCGCGGGCCGGCCCGAGGACGTGCCGTTCCAGTCCAAGGGCCTGATCCGCGGACCGCGGGAGCTGTACGTCACCTGGTGACGGTCACCGTGAGGGTCACCGTGCCGGTGCCGGGGCTCACCGCGCGTCGTAGGCGGCGGTGAGCTCCCGGCACTTCTTGACGTCGTCGGCCATGGCCGTGAGCAGGTCGTCGAGGGTGTCGAACTTGAGCATGCCGCGCACGTAGGCGAGGAAGTCGACCGTCACGTGCAGCCCGTACAGGTCGAGGCCCTCGCGGTCGATCGCGTACGCCTCCACGGTCCGCTCGGTGCCGTCGAACTGCGGGTTGGTGCCCACCGAGATCGCGGCGGGCATCCGCTCGCCGGCGGCGGTCAGCCAGCCCGCGTAGACGCCGTCGGCGGGGATCGCGGTGTGCGGCAGGGTCTCGACGTTGGCGGTCGGGAAGCCCAGCTCGCGGCCCCGCTGGGCGCCGCGCACGACGATGCCCTCGACGCGGTGCGGCCGGCCCAGGATCTCGGCGGCGCCGGCCATGTCGCCCTCGGCGACGAGCCGGCGGGTGAGCGTGGAGGAGAACGGCTCGCCGCCGCCGGCCGCGCCGGTCACCCGCAGGTCGATGATCTCGACCTCGTAGTCGTAGGTGGCGCCGAGCTCGGCGAGGAACTGCACGTTCCCGGCGGCGCGGTGGCCGAAGCGGAAGTTCGGGCCCTCGATGACGCAGCGCGCGTGCAGCTTGTCGACCAGGACCTTCACGATGAAGTCGGCCGGGGACAGCTGCGAGAACTCCGCCGTGAACGGCAGGACGAGGACCGCGTCCACGCCGAGCTCGGCCATCAGCTCGGCGCGCCGGTGGTGCGGGGCGAGCAGCGGCGGGTGGCTGCCGGGGCGGACAACCTCGGAGGGGTGGGGGTCGAAGGTGACCACGACCGAGGGGACGCCCAGCTCGCGGGCGCGCTCCACGGCCCGGCCGATGATCAGCTGGTGCCCGCGGTGGACTCCGTCGTAGGAGCCGATGGTGACGACGCTGCGCCCCCAGTCCTGGGGGATGTCCTCCAAGCCACGCCAGCGCTGCACTGTGACCGCTCCTCGTCCGCCTGTACCCGTGTCCGCGTGTACGCCTGTTGGCGCAGGTCTAAGACTGCCATGAGCATGCGGCTGCGTCGGCATCGGCATGGTGTGCGCCTTGTCTCGCGGTGCGCGGAAAGGCTCCCCGAAGGCGCCTTCGGAAGGCGTGTCCGGTCGTACGGCGCGGAGTTCGGCGCGCAGGAAGCGGGAGGCTCCGGTGCCGGGCGCGGCGAGGACGGGGGCGAGGGCGGCCCGCTGGGCGGGCAGCGCGAGCAGCCCGAGAACGAGCGGGTGGAGCACACAGCGCACCTCGGGGCCCCGTTCCAGGCGCCGGTCGACGAAGGTGGCGACCAGCGGCGCGCCCTCGGGGTGGTGCCGGGCGTACTCGGCGACGAGGGCGGCGGCGCGGCGGGCGAGCCGGGGGGTGTCGACCGCGGCGAGCGCGCGGAGCACGGGCGCGGCCCCGGCCCCGCCTCCGTCGAGGAGCCGGGCGCGCAGCACGTCGAGGACGGGGTCGGGGTGGCTGGGCAGGGCGGCGGACAGCGCGTCGGCGGGGACGCCGGGGTCGGCGAGCGCGCGGGGCAGGAACCGCTCGCGGGTCTCGGGGTCGCGGATCAGCAGGCCGAGCGCGGCACCGTGCAGGGCCCGGTCGCCGGGCCGGGCGAGCAGCGCGAGGGCGGCGTAGCGCAGGGTGCCGCGGTCGGCGGGGTCGGTGGCGTGCCGGGCGACGAGCTGTCCGTACGCCGCTGCCGCCGCCCGCCGTTCGGGGCGCCCGTCGTCGTGCGCCCAGCGGTCCACGGCCCGGCACAGCGCGGCGGGTTCGTCCTCGGCGAGCGCGGCGAGCAGGCCTTCGGCGAGCGGGTGGGCGGTGGCGACCAGGGCCTCGCACAGGTCGTCCACGGCGAGCCCGCGCCGGGTGTGCAGGAGGGCCTGGGCGGCGGCGCCGACGGTGGCGCCGGGCGCCCCGGAGAGGGTGCGCTCGTCGCCGAACCAGCGGCAGAGCAGCGGCTGCACCCCGCGCGGGTCGGCGGTGAGCCGGGACGCGGCGAGGTCGAGGAAGCGGCCCTCGGGCGCGGGGTCGGCGGCGACGAGCCGGCGCAGCAGGTCGAGCCGCTCGTCCTCGGCGACCGGCAGGTCCCGCCAGTAGCCGGCGCCGAAGCCGGGCAGCACTCCGCGCTCGCCGATGCGGTCGGCGAGGGTGCGGAGCACGGGGAGGTACGGGCGGAGGTCGGCCAGGTCCGCGAGCGCGCCGCGCAGCAGCCGGGCGGCCCACCAGCGGCCCTCCTCGGCCTCCCCCGTCTCGGCCTCCCCCGTCTCGACCCCCTCCTCGGAGTCGGAGGCGGACGGTGACTCCGCGAGGGCGTCCACCAGGGAGGTGAGCCGCGGGGTCAGGCCTTCGGGCCCGTGGTCGCGGTCGAGATGGTGCAGGGACTGGAGCACGGGGCCGATCCGGTGGCGCGGCACGGGCAGCGTCGCCGGGTGGTGGATCAGGGCGTCGAGGGCCCGGTCGATGTCGAGGTGGGTGCCCTGGAGCCAGTCGGCGAGCTCCTCGTGCGCGAAGCGGTAGCCGCCGCCGGCCGGGACGAGCAGGGCCTCGGTGAGGACGGCGGAGGCCCAGCCGGTGCGCCAGGGGAACAGCTCCTCGAAGGACTCCCGGTCCAGTTCGCCCTGGCCGGGTCCGAGGCAGCGCCGGGCGGCCTCGTGGACCCGGCCGCTGACCCGGGCGGCGAGCCGGCGCACGGCGGTGCCGCGAAGGACCGGCCGGCCGCCGGCGGCGATCCGGACGGCGACCTTGAGGCACATCAGGTCCAGGTGGGCGGCGAAGATCTCGTCCCGGCCGGGGCGGCCGGGCAGCTCGCCGCGTGCGGCGGCGCGGACCTCGCCGAGCAGCCGCAGGGCGAGCGGGTGGCGGGCGGCGGCCTCGGCGACGGCGTCCTCGGGCACGGCGTGCCGGCGGCGGGCCGCGACGGCCTCGGCCTCGGTGAGGTCGCCGAGCAGGACGACGGCGGGCGGGGCGGTGTAGTGGGTGCGGGCCTGTTCCCAGTGCTCGGGGCGGCAGGCGAGGGCCAGCCGGGCGCCGTGGGCGGTGAGCCACTCCTCGGTGGCGGCGGTCCAGGGCCCGAGCCGGTGGGCGAGCAGCGGGGGCATCTCCTCGGGCCCGTCGAGCAGCACGAGCAGCGGCCGGCCGGCGTCCCGGGCGAGCGCGGCGGCCTGTTCGGGGGTGACGTTCTCCGGTTCGCCGGGGGTGCCGGAGGCGGCGGCGACCCGGCCGGCCCGGCGCAGCGCCCGCCCGACGGCGGCGGCCAGGGAGGGGTCGTCGGCGTGCAGGTCGGCGCCGCGCAGCCAGACGGTGGGCGCGGGTTCGGGGCCGCGGGCGCGGGCGGCGGCCAGGCCCGCGAGGGCGGTGCTGCGGCCGGTGCCGGGCACGCCGACGACGGCGAGCACGGGGGTGCCGGCCTCGTCGCGGACCCGGGGTTCGGGCAGGTCCTCGGGGGTGCCGGTGGTGGTGGCGGTGAGTTCCAGGACGGCGCCGAGGTTGAGGTGGCGGCCGTAGCAGGGGACGGTCGTGGCGTTGCGGCGCAGGAGCGCGGCGAGCGGGCCGGTGGACGGTACGGGCAGGGCGTGTCCGGCGGCGCGGCGGTCGCCGTGGGCGGCGGTGCCGAGGACGGCGAGGACGGCGCCGGTGGCGGGGTCGAGGACGGGTCCGCCGGCGGCCGGGCCGCCGTCGAGGAGGGCCTCGGCGCCCTCGGTGCCGATGGCCAGTTCGAGGGCGGGTCCGGTGCTGCCGCCGAGCACCCGGGCCTCGCGCCAGCCGTACGCGCTGATCCGGACGTACCGGCCGGGCTCCAGGTCCGGGCGGACGGCGAGCGGCAGCGGGCGGACGGCGATGCCGGGGCAGCGGACGAGGGCGAGTCCGTGATCGGGCAGCGGGGTGACGTCGGCGTCGGTGACGGGCCGGGGCGGTCCGGTGGGGGCGCGCAGCACCATGCTGCGGTGCCCGGCGACGACCTCGTGCCCGGTGAGCAGGGTGCCGCGGTGGTCGGCGAGGAATCCGGTGCCGAGGGACCGCCCGGCCGGATCCTCGATCCGCACCAGTGTCCCCAGGTCCCCGCTCCCCATGGGGAGACGGTAGGTCGGCGGTGATCTCCGGGTGAAGCGCGTCGGACGAACGCGCCCCCTCGCACTCCCGGGTTCGCTTCGAGCGCTTCCCCGATGGGGTGAAAAACGGCGGTGGGGCGGACACCGGAGTGTCCGCCCCACCTCGGTGGTTCAGGCAGCTCAGCCGAAGACGGCCAGGCTCTTCGCCTTGCCCCGCTGGTCCTCGACGAGCGCGAGCAGCCGCCCGTCCGGCCCGAAGACCGCGACCGGCCCCCTGGGGTACTCGGGCATCTCCAGGCGTACGCCGTTGAGCAGCAGCCGGGCCCGCTTCTCGTCGACGTCCCAGCGCGGGAACGCCGCCGCGGCCGCCTCGGCGACCGGCATGACCGTCAGCTCCTCCTGGAGCTGGTCCAGGGTCCTGGCACTGTCCAGCTTGTACGGGCCGACCCGGGTGCGGCGCAGCGCGGTCAGATGGCCGCCCACGCCGAGCCCGGCGCCCAGGTCCCGGGCGAGCGCCCGGATGTACGTACCGGAGGAGCACACCACCGAGACGACCAGGTCCATGACGGGCGTGCCGTCCTCGGCGGTCGCCTCGCGCACGTCGTACACCCGGAACGAGGAGACGGTGACCGGCCGGGCCGGGATCTCGAACTCCTCGCCGCCGCGCACGCGCGCGTACGAGCGCTTGCCGTCGATCTTGATCGCGGAGACCTTCGACGGCACCTGCATGATGTCGCCGGTGAGCTCGGCCACGCCGGCGTCGATCTGCTCGCGGGTGACCTTCGACGCGTCGACCGACGCCGTGATCTCGCCCTCGGCGTCGTCCGTGATGGTGGTCTGGCCCAGGCGGATGGTGCCCAGGTACTCCTTCTCGGTCAGCGCGAGGTGACCGAGCAGTTTGGTCGCCCGCTCCACGCCGAGGACGAGGACGCCCGTGGCCATGGGGTCGAGCGTGCCGGCGTGGCCCACGCGGCGGGTCTTGGCGATCCCGCGCATCTTGGCCACGACGTCGTGCGAAGTGAAGCCCGACGGCTTGTCGACGACGACAAGACCATCGGGCGTTTTCCCTGCGGTGCTCATTCGGCGGCTTCGTCCTCGCCCTGCTTCTTGTAGGGGTCGGCGTCACCGGCGAAGGTGGCGCCGGAGGAGGCCTGCCGCACCTGGGCGTCGGAGGCGCGCGCCTTGTCGAGGAGGTCCTCGATGGTCCGGGCGTTCTCCGGGAGGGCGTCCGCCACGAAGGCGAGCGTCGGGGTGAACTTGGTGCCCGCGGCCTTGCCGACCGCGGAGCGCAGGATGCCCTTGGCGCTCTCCAGGCCTGCGGCGGCGCTCGCGCGCTCCTCCTCGTCGCCGTAGACCGTGTAGAAGACCGTGGCCTCCCGCAGGTCACCGGTGACGCGGGTGTCCGTGATGGTCACGTGCGTACCCAGGCGCGGGTCCTTGATGCCGCGCTGCAGCTTCTCGGCGACCACCTCCCGGATGAGGTCCGCCAGCTTCTTCGCCCGCGCGTTGTCGGCCACTGGTCCGTCTCCTTCTTTGCCTTGCTCATTCAGTCTTCATCAGTGTGGAGCCTTCGGCGCACCGAGAGCAGCTCCACCTCGGGCCGGGCCGCGACCAGCCGCTCGCAGCGGTCGAGCACGTCCGACACGAACCCCGCGTCCCCGGACACCAGCGCGACCCCGATCCGGGCCCTGCGATGGAGGTCCTGGTCGCCGGTCTCGGCCGCGCTCACGGAGAACTTGCGCTGGAGCTCGGCGACGATGGGCCGGACGACGGAGCGTTTCTCCTTCAACGAATGAACGTCGCCGAGGAGCAGATCGAAGGACAGAGTCCCCACGTACATGCGGTGCCGGATGTCCCGCCGGTTCGGGTTCGACGTCCCACCGGGCGCACGCCCGGCGGGGGAACATCAAAACCGTACACGCAACGGCCGGGGCCGATCGACGGAATAACTTCCGCCGACCGGCCCCGACCTGAGCCTCGCGACTCGGCCTCGCGTGTTACACGCGCGGCTTCTCGCGCATCTCGTACGTCGCGATGACGTCGTCGATCTTGATGTCGTTGAAGTTTCCGAGGTTGATACCACCCTCGAAGCCCTCGCGGATCTCGGTGACGTCGTCCTTGAAGCGGCGCAGACCCTGGATGGTGAGGCCCTCGGCGATGACCTTGCCGTCGCGGATGAGGCGCGCCTTGGTGTTGCGCTTGACCTCGCCGGAGCGGATGAGGACACCGGCGATGTTGCCCAGCTTGGACGAGCGGAAGATCTCGCGGATCTCCGCCGTACCGAGCTCGACCTCTTCGTACTCCGGCTTGAGGAGGCCCTTGAGCGCCGCCTCGATCTCCTCGATCGCCTGGTAGATGACCGAGTAGTACCGGACGTCGACGCCCTCGCGCTCCGCCATCTGCGCGGCACGGCCGGCCGCACGGACGTTGTAGCCGATGACGATGGCGTCGGAGCCCATGGCCAGGTCGATGTCCGACTCGGTGACCGCACCCACGCCACGGTGCAGCACGCGGATGTCGACCTCCTCGCCGACGTCGAGCTGGAGCAGGGAGGACTCCAGGGCCTCGACCGCACCGGACGCGTCGCCCTTGATGATGAGGTTGAGTTCCTGGACGAGACCGGCCTTGAGCACCTTGTCGAGGTCCTCGAGGGACACCCGGCGGACGCGCTTGGCGAAGGCGGCGTTGCGCTCACGCGCGGCGCGCTTCTCGGCGATCTGACGGGCGGTGCGGTCCTCGTCGACGACCAGGAGGTTGTCGCCGGCGCCCGGGACGTTGGTGAGACCCAGGACCAGGACGGGAGTCGACGGGGTCGCCTCCTCGACGTTGTTGCCCTTGTCGTCGAGCATCGCCCGGACACGGCCGTACGCGTCGCCGACCACCACGGTGTCGCCGATGCGCAGCGTTCCGCGCTGGACCAGGACGGTCGAGACGGCACCGCGACCGCGGTCGAGGTGGGACTCGATCGCAATACCCTGCGCGTCCTGGTCCGGGTTGGCCCGGAGGTCGAGCGAGGCGTCGGCGGTGAGGACGACGGCCTCCAGCAGGGAGTCGATGTGCAGCCCCTGCTTGGCGGAGATGTCGACGAACATCGTGTCGCCGCCGTACTCCTCGGCCACCAGACCGAACTCGGTCAGCTGACCGCGGACCTTGACCGGGTCCGCACCCTCGACGTCGATCTTGTTGACCGCGACGACGATCGGGACGCCGGCGGCCTTGGCGTGGTTGAGCGCCTCGATCGTCTGCGGCATGACGCCGTCGTTGGCCGCGACCACGAGGATCGCGATGTCGGTCGACTTGGCACCGCGGGCACGCATGGCGGTGAACGCCTCGTGACCGGGGGTGTCGATGAAGGTGATGCGGCGCTCTTCGTCGTTGACCTGGGTCGCGACCTGGTAGGCACCGATGTGCTGGGTGATGCCACCGGCCTCGCCCGCGACCACGTTGGTCTTGCGGATCGCGTCGAGGAGCCGGGTCTTACCGTGGTCGACGTGACCCATGACGGTCACGACCGGCGGACGGGAGACCAGGGCCTCTTCGCCGCCCTCGTTCTCGCCGAACTCGAGGTCGAAGGACTCGAGCAGCTCACGGTCCTCCTCCTCCGGCGAGACGATCTGAACCGTGTAGTTCATCTCTTCGCCGAGCATGACGAGCGTGTCGTCGGAGACGGACTGCGTGGCCGTGACCATCTCGCCGAGGTTCATCATGACCGCGACGAGCGACGCCGGGTTGGCGTTGATCTTCTCCGCGAAGTCGGTGAGGGACGCACCGCGCGACAGGCGAATGGTGTCGCCGTTGCCGCGAGGCAGCATCACGCCGCCCACGGACGGGGCCTGCATGGCCTCGTACTCCTGGCGCCTCTGCCGCTTCGACTTGCGACCGCGACGCGCGGGACCGCCGGGACGACCGAAGGCGCCCTGCGTGCCACCACGGCCACCCGGACCACCGGGACGACCGCCGAAGCCGCCGGGACGACCGCCGAAGCCGCCGCCACCACCGGGACCGCCGGGACGGCCACCGCCGCCACCCGGACCGCCGGGACGACCGGCGAAGCCGCCGCCGCCACCGCCGGGACCGGCCGGACGACCGGCGAAGCCGCCGCCGCCGGGACGCCCGCCGGGACCGCCCGGACGCCCGCCGGGGCCACCGGGACCACGGCCGCCGGGGCCGCCACCGGGACGCGGGCCGGCAGCGGGACGCTGCGGCATCATGCCCGGGTTCGGACGGTTGCCGCCGGGGCCGCCACCGGGACGCGGGGCCTGCGGACGGGGCATGCCACCCGGGGTCGGGCGCGAAGCGCCGCCCTGGGGACGCGGGGCGCCGGGAACGCCGCCGGGGCCCTGCGGACGCGGGGCACCACCGGGCGCGCCGGGGCCGCCGGGACGCGGAGCGCCACCCTGCGGACGGGGCGCCTGCGGGCGCGCCATGCCGGTGGAGCCACCGGACGTGAAGGGGTTGTTGCCCGGACGCGGGCCGGCCGGGCGACCGCCCGGACGCGGGGCCTGCTGACCGCCGGGACGGGGGGCCTGCTGACCCGGACGCGGCGCCTGCTGGCCCGGACGGGCAGCGGGACGCGGACCGGGGGTGGCACCACCGGGGCGCGGACCGGCGGCCGGGGCCGACGGGGGCGCGGTGAACTCCGGGGCGGCCGGAGCCGGGGCGGCGGGCGCCGGCTTGGGCGCGGGCTTCGGACCCGGGCGCGGGCCCGACGCGGCCGGAGCCGGGGAGGGGGTGCTGCTCGCGGGCGCGGCCGGGGTGACCGGGGCCGCAGGCGCGGCGGGGGCCGGCTTGGGGGCCGGGGCGCCGGGCTTGGGGGCAGCGGGACGGGCCGCGGCGGCCGGAGCCGGTGCCGCGGGCTTGGGGGCGGGCGCCGCCTTGCGGGGGGCACCCGGCTTTGCTGCGGTCTTGCCGGCGTTGCCGCCGGGACCCTGCAGCGCATCAGTCAACTTGCGCACGACCGGCGCCTCGATCGTCGAGGACGCCGAACGGACGAATTCACCGAGTTCTTGGAGCTTGGCCATGACGACCTTGCTCTCCACACCGAACTCCTTGGCGAGTTCGTATACCCGGACCTTAGCCACTTCGCTCCTTTTAGGTCCGGTTACCGCCGGACCGTTGCTACTTCATGGGCGTACTCATCGCGTACTCATCGAGTGCTCATCGCAATCTCGACCTACTTCCAACTCGCGAGGTACCTGACCGCACGGTGTTCCGTGCCGTACATCTTTTGTGCCGTACTTCATCTACGGTGCGTCCTGCTCGACATGTGCGCGAAGCGCCGCGGTGTCGAGCGGTCCCGGGACCTTGAAGGCCCGCGGGAACGCCCGGCGGCGCACCGCCAGGTCGAGACAGACCGAGGCGGGGTGCAGATACGCACCCCGGCCGGGCAGCGTACCGCGATGATCGGGAACGCACTCGTCCTTATTCATCACGATCCGCAGCAGCTCGTGCTTGGCCGCTCGCTCCCGGCATCCCACACAGGTTCGCTCAGGGCATACGCGGGCATGCGTCCGGCCAGACACGTTAAGTCTACCTCCCCGTACCGACCTCACCCGTTCGGGGCAAAAATCGAACAGTCGTTGGCCAAAAAGGATCAGTGCCGGTACGGGACCGGGCCGCCGTGCTACTGGGCGGCGGAAGCGTCCTGCTGCTCGGTGTCCGGACGGATGTCGATCCGCCAGCCGGTCAGCCGCGCGGCCAGACGGGCGTTCTGCCCCTCCTTGCCGATCGCGAGCGACAGCTGGTAGTCGGGCACCGTCACCCGGGCGGACCGGGCGGCCAGGTCGACGATCTCGACCTTGGAGACCCGCGCCGGAGAGAGCGCGTTGGCCACCAGCTCGGCCGGGTCGTCCGACCAGTCCACGATGTCGATCTTCTCGCCGAGCAGCTCGGCCATCACGTTGCGCACCCGGCTGCCCATCGGGCCGATGCAGGCGCCCTTGGCGTTCAGGCCCGAACGGGTGGAACGGACCGCGATCTTGGTGCGGTGGCCGGCCTCACGGGCGATGGCGGCGATCTCGACGGAACCGTCGGCGATCTCCGGCACCTCCAGGGCGAACAGCTTCTTCACCAGATTGGGGTGCGTGCGCGAGAGGGTGACGGACGGACCGCGCACACCCTTCGCCACCCGGACGACGTACGTGCGCAGCCGCAGACCGTGCGTGTAGTCCTCGCCCGGCACCTGCTCCTGCACCGGAAGGATGGCTTCCAGCTTGTCGTCCAGCTTGACGAGGACGTTCTTCGGGTCCTTGCCCTGCTGCACCTGGCCCGCCACGATGTCGCCCTCGCGGCGCGCGTACTCGCCGAAGGTGACGTCGTTCTCGGCGTCCCGCAGCCGCTGCTGGATGACCTGGCGGGCGGTGCTCGCCGCGATCCGGCCGAAGTCCGACGGGGTGTCGTCGAAGTCCTTGGGCTCCTGGCCCTCCTCCAGCTCGGAGGGGTCTTCCTTCGCCCACACCGTCACGTGACCGGTCTGCCGGTTCAGCTCCACGCGCGCGTGGCGGCGGGCGTCGGGGGTGCGGTGGTAGGCGATGAGGAGGGCCGACTCGATCGCCTCGACCAGCATCTCGAAGGAGATTTCCTTCTCCTGTGCCAAGCCCTTCAGGAGCTTCACGTCGATGTCCACGGCTACGCCTCCTCTTCCTTCTTGTCCTTGCGGTTGAACTCGATCTCGACACGCGCCCGGACGATCTCGGCGAACTCGACCCGGCGGGCGGTGGCCTTGCGGCCCTTCACGCCCGGCACCTCGGTGTCCAGACCGTCCTCGTCCACGGCGAGGATCCGGGTGACCAGCTCGCCGCCGCCCGCCTCGGGGCTCAGCTGCAGCTTGACCAGGCGGCCGGTGGCACGCTCGTAGTGACGGTGCTGGGTGAGGGGGCGGTCCGCGCCCGGGGAGCTGACCTCGAGGACGTACTCGCCCTCGCCCATCACGTCCGTCTCGTCGAGCATGTTGGAGATGACGCGGCTCAGCTCCGCGCAGGCGTCCAGCTCGACGCCCTCGTCGGAATCGACGATCACCCTCAGCAGTCCGCGGCGCCCGGCCCGGGACAGCTCGATCTCCTCGAGGTCGAGGTCCTTCGCGTGAACGAGCGGCTCCAGAAGACCGCGCAGCCGTTCGTTCTGGGTGGTGCTCATCCGGGTGACTCCTCGGCCGCGTGTGCTGTTGTGGGTTCGTCGCGTGTCAGATCAAAGGGTATCCGGTCCCGGAGGGTGTTGCCGTCCACGCGGCCCGGCACCGCGGGTACGCTCGCCTGCGGCGATCTTCGAACATTTCGAACACCACTCCGAGGAGGGAGAGGCGTGACGACCCTGGGCAGGCGCGCGCTCCTGACCGCCGGCGCCGCGGGCGCGGCGGCGGCACTGGCCGGCTGCACGTCCGGTTCCGGCGGCGGGCCGCGGCGGCCGACCGCCGCCGAACGCGCGGCCGAACGGGCGGCGGCCGCCGAGGCGGCGCTGCGCCGCCGTTCGGTGACCGCCGGCCGCGACCTGCTGACGCGGTACGACGCCGTCATCGACGGCCACCCGTCGCTCGCGGCCCGGCTCGCGCCGCTGCGGGCGTCGGCGGCGGCCCATGTGAAGGCCCTGTCCGAGGGCGGCACCGCCCCGGCGCCCGGCCCTTCCGGAGCCGCGTCCCCCTCGCCGTCACCGTCACGGTCACTGACTCTCGTCCGGGTGCCCGCCGACCCGGCCGCCGCGCTGAAGGACCTCGCCGCCGCCGTCCGGGCCACCGCCGACTCCCACACGGCCGCACTGCTCACCGCGCCGCCCGAGTACGCCCGGCTGCTCGCCTCCGTCGCCGCCGCCGGCGCCGCCCACGCCTATCTGCTCACCGAAGGGGACCGCGGATGAGCGCGCTCGCAGCAGCCCAGGCCGCGCTGGCCGCCGAGCACGCCGCCGTGTACGGCTACGGGGTCGTCGGCGCCCGTGTCGGCGCCGACCGGCGGGCCGAGGCCACCGCCGCCCACCAGGCCCACCGCGGCCGTCGCGACGCGCTGCGCCGCACCGTGCGCGACCTGGGCGGCGAACCGGTCGCCGCGGCCGCCGGCTACGCCCTGCCCTTCGACGTCCCGGACCCGGCCGCCGCCGTCCGCCTGGCGGCCGTCCTGGAAGACCGCGTCGCGGGCGTCTACTCCGACCTGGTGCGCTCCGCCGACGGCCCGCTGCGCCGCGACGCGGCGGCGGCGCTGCGCGAGGCGGCGGTGCGGGCGGTCCGCTGGCGCGGCAGCGACGTAACCTTTCCTGGGCTCGCCGAGCGGGCCTGACAGGCCGCACTCCTGGATAGCGGCGCTATCCGGGAGCTCGCCGCACCGCAGGAGACGAAGGAATCAACGCACGCATGGCTTTCGAACCGCCGCAGCGACTGGTGCGGGCTCTCGGCGAGACGTACGGGGACGCTGCCGCGGCCGAATGGCTGAAGGCGCTCCCGGAACTCGCCCAGGACACCCTCGATCGGTCCGGTCTGGTCGCCGAACGGGTGATGGCACCCGGCGGGCGCAGCAGCCTCGTCGTGCTCGTGCCCGACGGCGTCGTGAAGCTCGCGCCCGCGTTCGCCCGCCCCGACCTGGAGCGGGAGGCGCTCGCGCACTGGAGCGGCTGGGGCGCCGTCCGGCTGCTCGCCCCGGGCGAGCCCGTGCCCGGCGCGCTGCTCCTGGAGCGGCTGCACCCCGAGGTGTCGCTGCGCTCGCTGCCGGAGGCGAAGGCGCTCCTTGAGGCCGCCGACACCGTACGGAAGCTGTGGGTGGAGCCGCCCGCCGGGCACGGCTTCGAGTCCGTCGCCGAGCGCACCGCGCGCCAGGCCGCGCCGATGGAGGCGTACCGGGCCGATCCGGAGGCCGGCACGCTGGTGACCGCCGCCCTGGAGGCCCGTACCGAGCTGCTCGCCGCCCCGGCGGAGGCGCTGCTCCTGCACGGCCAGTTCCGGCAGGGCAAGGTGCTCGCCGGCGACCGGGCCCCGTGGCTCGCGGTCGGCCCCGAACCGCTGGTCGGCGAGCGGGCCTACGACCTGGCGCGCCTGGTCAGGGACCGGGTGGAGGACCTGGTGGCCGCCTCCGCGGGCGCCTCGGCGGCCCGGCGGCGGGTCAACAAGCTCGCCGACTCGCTGGAGCTGGACCGGGACCGGCTGCGCGGCTGGACGCTGTTCCGTGCGGTCGAGTCCGCGACCCGCGCGCTCACCGCCGGACGGCGGGCCGACGCGGAACTGCTCCTGGAGTTCGCCGGCTGGCTGTGAGTCGTGGCCCCGTCGCAGGGAATACCCTTTTTGTATCCCTTTGACAGGGGGCCGTGATGATCCAAGAGGTGTTGATGGCGGCCGCGGGAGCTGCCGCGGTGATCGGTGTCTACGCGGCCGCGGCGGCGCGGGTCGTGAAGCAGTACGAGCGCGGCGTGGTGTTCCGCTTCGGGCGGCTGCGCGGGGAGGTGCGCACGCCCGGCTTCAACATGATCGTTCCGGGCGTGGACCGCATGCACAAGGTGAACATGCAGATCGTCACGATGCCGGTGCCGGCCCAGGAGGGCATCACCCGGGACAACGTGACGGTGCGGGTGGACGCGGTCGTCTACTTCAAGGTCGTCGACGCGGCCGAGGCGCTGGTGCGGGTGGAGGACTACAAGTTCGCCGTCTCGCAGATGGCGCAGACCTCGCTGCGGTCGATCATCGGCAAGAGCGACCTCGACGACCTGCTGTCGAACCGGGAGAAGCTCAACCAGGGCCTGGAGCTGATGCTCGACTCCCCCGCCATCGGCTGGGGTGTGCAGATCGACCGGGTCGAGATCAAGGACGTGTCGCTGCCGGAGACGATGAAGCGCTCGATGGCCCGGCAGGCGGAGGCGGACCGGGAGCGCCGGGCCCGGCTGATCAACGCGGACGCGGAGCTGCAGGCCTCGAAGAAGCTGGCGGAGGCGGCCCGCCAGATGGCGGACACGCCGTCGGCGCTGCAGCTGCGGCTGCTCCAGACGGTGATGGCGGTCGCTGCGGAGAAGAACTCGACGCTGGTGCTGCCGATCCCGGTGGAACTGCTGCGCTTCCTGGAGCGCGCGCCGCTGTCCGAGACGGCCTCCCGTCCGGCGCCGCCGGTGGCCGCGCCCGACGCGCCCTCGGTGACCGGCCCTCCCCCGGTCCCGCCGGAGGCGCCCGAACCGCCCGAGGTCGAGCCGCCGCGCTCGGACGCCTATCTGGTGGGCCGGGGCGACGCGGTCGACGCCATCGAGGACCTGGCGGGCGCGCCGGTGGACCCGGCACCGCGGGAGGAGGACGGCGCCTGAGCCGTACGACGTGAGGAGCGGGGCCGTACGACGAAGGGGGCGGGTCCGGTACCGGACCCGCCCCCTCAGCCGCGCGTCACGCCGACAGGCGGGCGATCGCCTCGTCCACCGTGAGCTCCTCGCGCTCGCCGGTGCGGCGGTCCTTCAGCTCTAGGACGCCCTCGCCGGCCCGGCGGCCGGCGACCAGGATCTTCGGGACGCCCATGAGCTCGGAGTCGGTGAACTTGACGCCCGGGGAGACGCCGGCCCGGTCGTCGACCAGGACGCGCAGGCCGGCCGCGGCGAGCTTGTCGGAGACCTCCAGGGCCAGCTCGGTCTGGAGCGCCTTGCCGGCGGCGACGACGTGGACGTCGGCCGGGGCGACCTCGGCGGGCCAGCACAGGCCCTTCTCGTCGGCGGTCTGCTCGGCGAGCGCGGCGACGGCGCGGGAGACGCCGACGCCGTACGAGCCCATGGTGACGCGGACCGGCTTGCCGTTCTGGCCGAGGACGTCGAGCTTGAGCGCGTCGGCGTACTTGCGGCCGAGCTGGAAGATGTGGCCGATCTCGATGGCGCGGTCCAGCTTCAGGCCGGTGCCGCACTTGGGGCACGGGTCGCCTTCCTGGACGACCACGACGTCGACGTATTCGTCGACCTCGAAGTCGCGGCCCGCGACCACGTTCTTCGCGTGCATGCCGTCCTTGTTGGCACCGGTGATCCAGGAGGTGCCGGGGGCGACGCGCGGGTCGGCGAGGTACTTCACCTTGTCCAGGCCCTGCGGGCCGACGTAGCCGCGGACCAGGTCCGGGCGGACCGCGAAGTCCTCCTCCGCCACCAGCTCGACCGTGGCCGTCGGACCGAAGTGCTCCTCGACCTTGCCCATGTCGACCTCGCGGTCGCCGGGCACGCCCACGGCGACGATCTCGCCGTCGACCTTCACCAGGAGGTTCTTGAGCGTGGCGGAGGCCGGGACGCCGAGGGAGGCGGCGAGGGTCTCGATCGTCGGGGTGTCGGGGGTGGGGATCTCCTCGGCGGCGGGGACCGCGGAGCCGTCGACCGGCTTCACCGCCTGGTACACCGCCTCCGTGTTCGCCGCGAAGTCGCAGTTCGGGCAGTCGGCGAAGGTGTCCTCGCCGGCCTCGGCGGGGGCGAGGAACTCCTCGGACTTGGAGCCGCCCATGGCGCCGGCGGTGGCGGCGACGATGCGGTAGTCGAGGCCGAGGCGCTCGAAGATGCGCTGGTACGCGGCGCGGTGCAGGGCGTAGGACTGGGCGAGGCCCTCGTCCTCCAGGTCGAAGGAGTACGAGTCCTTCATGAGGAACTCGCGGCCGCGCAGGATGCCGGCGCGGGGGCGGGCCTCGTCGCGGAACTTGGTCTGGATCTGGTACAGGATCACCGGCAGGTCCTTGTAGGACGAGCACTGGTCCTTGACCAGCAGGGTGAAGATCTCCTCGTGGGTCGGGCCGAGGAGGTAGTCGCCGCCCTTGCGGTCCTGGAGGCGGAACAGCTCGGCGCCGTACTCGTCCCAGCGGCCGGTGGCGTCGTAGGGCTCGCGGGGCAGCAGGGCGGGCAGGGAGACCTCCTGCGCGCCGATGGCGTCCATCTCCTCGCGGACGATCCGCTCGACGTTGGAGAGGACCTTCTTGCCGAGCGGCAGCCAGCTCCAGATGCCGGCGGCGGTGCGGCGGACGTAGCCGGCGCGGACGAGGAGCTTGTGGCTGAGGACCTCGGCGTCCGCCGGGTCGTCGCGCAGCGTCTTCGCCATCAACTGGGACATGCGCTGGACCGGTGCGTTGGCCATGGTTCTCGTACTCCTGAAGGAACGGACGGTGATGGCCCCGAGGTTAGCCGGGCCGCCCCTGGCAGGAGAAATCAGTTCCCCCCGCCTGCCCTCCGGGCCTACCGGCGCTTGAGCGGCAGCGGGGCGCCCATCACGGCGTACGGGCGGGGTGCGCTCGGGAAGTGGACCCGGCGGGCGAGGTCGGTGTAGCCGAGGGAGCGGTAGAGGCCGCGGGCCGGGCTCTCGATGTCGATCGCGGAGAGGATCGAGCGGGGCAGGTCGGACCGGTCGGTGATGGTGGTGATCAGTCCGCGGCCCACGCCGCGGCCCTGGAAGTCGGGGTGGACGTGCAGTTCGGTGATGACGAAGGATTCGTCGAGCCAGGCGTCGAGGCCGTCGGCGCGCAGATACGGTTCGACGACCGTGGACCACCAGTGGCTGCGGTCGTTGGGCATGCCGTAGACGAAGCCGACGAGACGTCCGTCGGGGGTGGTGGCTCCGTAGGCGAGGGCGCCGGGGCTGAGGAGGTGGCGCAGCACGATGTGCCGTCGTACGGCCACCTCGCCGGCGTCGAGGCCGAAGGCGACGGCCTGCACGGCGAGGGCCTCGTCGACCCGTGCGGCGAGATTGACCGGCGCGATCACGACCTCGGTGTCATCCATGCGCCGCACCCTATAGGCCGGTCGGATAGTCCGGTCAGAAGAGCACGCTCATGAAGGCGCCGACCTCTTCGAAGCCGACGCGGCGGTACGCGGCGCGGGCGGGCTTGTTGTAGTCGTTCACGTAGAGGCTGACGACGGGTGCGACGTCGGCGAGGGCGTACTTCAGGACGGCGGCCATGCCGGTCTCGGACAGGCCCTTGCCGCGGTGTTCGGGGGCGACCCAGACGCCCTGGATCTGGCAGGCCTGGCGGGTGGCGGCGCCGATCTCGGCCTTGAAGAGGACCTTGCCGTCCTCGATGCGGGCGAAGGAGCGGCCGGAGCCGACGAGTTCGGCGACCCGGGCCTGGTAGAGCAGTCCGCCGTCGGCGGCGAGCGGGGAGACGCCGACCTCCTCGGTGAACATGGCCACGCAGGCGGGCATGATCACGTCCATCTCGTCCTTGCGGACCCGGCGCACCAGCGGGTCGGCCTCGACGGTCGTGGAGGGCTGCTCGGTGACCATGAGCGGCTGGTGGGCGCGGATGTCGCGGGCGGGGCCCCAGCCGGGTTCGAGGAGCCGCCACAGCTCGGCGGTGGGTCCGGCGGGGCCGACGATGGAGGAGCAGCGGCGGCCGGCCCGGCGGGCCCGGTCGGCGAAGGCGCGGACGGCCTCGGGGGTGGCGCAGATGGGCACGAGGTTGGCGCCGGAGTAGCAGAGCGAGGTGAGGCGCCCGTCGCTGTACCAGCCCCACATCTCGCCGCCGAGCCGCCAGGGGTCGAGCCCGGCGAGCTGGACGCGGGCGGTGACGAAGGCGTTCTCGACGGGGGCGCTCTCCAGGACGGCGAGCGCGGCGCCGAGGTCGGCGGGTTCGAGGACCCGCGTCGATGATTGTGTCAACACGAGGGCCTCACCTCCTTTTCTAGGCCTCGGCTCGCCTCCGGGCGCTTTGAGCCCGGCTCACAGCCCCGACCGTGCTCTCCCCCTCGTTCCTCGGGGGTTGCGCGCGCTCGAGGCTGTTCCCCCGGCGCGCCCTTCGGCTCGCTCGGCGGTCTCTCGGGGCAGGCCCGGATCGATCGGTACCGACAGTGTCACCCGGCGACCGACACCGTGGGCTCGCCGGAGGCGACGCCGTCCTTCTCCATCTGCTCGGCGATCTTCATGGCCTCGTCGATGAGGGTCTCGACGATCTTCGACTCGGGGACGGTCTTGATGACCTCGCCCTTGACGAAGATCTGGCCCTTGCCGTTGCCGGAGGCGACGCCGAGGTCGGCTTCGCGGGCCTCGCCGGGGCCGTTGACGACGCAGCCCATGACGGCGACGCGGAGCGGCACCTCCATGCCCTCCAGGCCGGCGGTGACCTCCTCGGCGAGCTTGTAGACGTCGACCTGGGCGCGGCCGCAGGACGGGCAGGAGACGATCTCCAGGCGGCGCGGGCGCAGGCCGAGGGACTCGAGGATCTGGTTGCCGACCTTGATCTCCTCGACCGGCGGGGCGGAGAGGGAGACCCGGATGGTGTCGCCGATGCCCTCGGAGAGCAGGGCTCCGAAGGCGACGGCGGACTTGATGGTGCCCTGGAAGGCGGGGCCGGCCTCGGTGACGCCGAGGTGCAGCGGGTAGTCGCTCTGGGCGGCGAGCTGGCGGTAGGCGTTGACCATGACGACCGGGTCGTTGTGCTTGACCGAGATCTTGATGTCGCGGAAGCCGTGCTCCTCGAAGAGGGAGGCCTCCCAGAGGGCGGACTCGACGAGCGCCTCGGGGGTGGCCTTGCCGTACTTCTGGAGCAGGCGGCGGTCGAGCGAGCCGGCGTTGACGCCGATGCGGATCGGGGTGCCGGCCTCGGAGGCCGCCTTGGCGATCTCCTTGACCTTGTCGTCGAACTGCTTGATGTTGCCCGGGTTGACGCGGACCGCGGCGCAGCCGGCGTCGATGGCGGCGAACACGTACTTCGGCTGGAAGTGGATGTCGGCGATGACCGGGATCTGCGACTTCTTCGCGATGGTCGCGAGGGCGTCGGCGTCGTCCTGGGTGGGGCAGGCCACGCGCACGATCTGGCAGCCGGAGGCGGTGAGCTCGGCGATCTGCTGGAGCGTGGCGCCGATGTCGGAGGTGCGGGTGGTGGTCATCGACTGCACGGACACCGGGGCGTCGCCACCGACGGCCACCGATCCGACCTGGATCCGGCGGCTCTTGCGCCGTTCGGCGAGCTTGGTCGGAACGGACGGCATACCGAGAGAGATCGCGGTCATCAGCTGTACAACCCCAAGGTGTGGTTCATCGGGCGCGTCGGGCTCAGGTCTTCGAGCTCAGGTCTTCGAGATTACCGCTCCTGCGGCGGCGGGCCGGACACCGCGGGGGTGTCCGGCCGTGGGCGTACTACGTCAGCTTCACCGGGTTGACGATGTCGGCGACGAGGACGAGCAGGGTGAAGCAGACGAAGACGCCCGCCACCACGTAGGCGGCCGGCATCAGCTTGGCCACGTCGAACGGGCCGGGGTCGGGCCGCTTGAAGATCCGGGCGGTGTGGCGGCGGATCGACTCCCACAGGGCGCCGGCGATGTGGCCGCCGTCGAGCGGGAGCAGCGGGAGCATGTTGAACAGGAACAGCGACACGTTGAACATGACGACGAGGTTGAGGAAGAAGACCAGCCGGGTCTGCGGCGGGGCCTCGATGGCCATCAGTTCGCCGCTGATCCGGGCGGCGCCGACGACGCCGACCGGGGAGTCCTTCTCGCGTTCGCCGTCGCCGAAGGCGGCGTTCCACAGGGCGGGGATCTTGCCGGGCAGGGCGATGACGGACTCGACACCGGCCTGGAGCTGGTCGGACATCCGGTCGACGGACTGGCCGAAGGTCAGCGGCAGCACCTCGGTCTTGGAGGCGAAGCCGAGGTAGCCGGCGGGTTCGGTCCGCAGCGGCTGGACGACCCGGCCGTCGGCGTCCTTCTTGTAGACGTCGTTCTTGATCAGCGTGGGGTGGAGGTCGATCCGCTGGCCGGCGCGCTCGACGGTGACGGTGGCCGGGCCGATGGTGGCGCGGATGCGGTCGGAGAGGGTGTTCCAGTCGGAGACCGGGGTGCCGTTGAAGGCGACGATCTTGTCGCCGTCCTTGAGGCCGGCGGCGAACGCGGGCGAGACCGGGTCGCCGGTCTGGCACTTCTCGCGCTTCTCGGACTGGGCGATCACGCACTTCTGGACACCGGCGACCTTGGTCGTCTGGGTCTCGAAGCCGATGGCCATGGCGCTGCCGAAGAACAGCACGACGGCGAGCACCAGGTTCATGAAGGGCCCGGCGAACATGACGATGACGCGCTTCCACGGCTTGCGCGTGTAGAAGAGGCGGTCCTCGTCGCCTTCCTGGAGTTCCTCGAAGGAGGCCTCGCGGGCGTCCTCGATCATGGAGCGCCAGGGGGAGGTGGAGCGGGCCTCGATCCGGCCGTCCTTGCCGGGCGGGAACATGCCGATCATCCGGATGTAGCCGCCGGCCGGGATGGCCTTGATGCCGTACTCCGTCTCGCCCTTCTTCCGCGACCAGATGGTGGGGCCGAAGCCGACCATGTACTGCGGCACGCGGATGCCGAACAGCTTGGCCGTGGAGAGGTGGCCCAGCTCGTGCCACGCGATGGAGACGAGGAGTCCCAGCGCGAACAGCACGATGCCGAGGACGGTCAGGAGTGTGGTCATGCGCGCGCCTCCGCGATTGCCTTCGCCGCGAGTTCCCGGGCCCGGGCCCGTGCCCAGGTCTCCGCTTCCAGGACGTCCGACACCGTGAGCGAGGTTCCCCGGCTCGGCCGGCCGTGCTCGGTGACGACTGCGGTGACCGTATCCATGATTCCGTTGAACGGCAGCCTTCCGGCGAGGAAGGCGTCCACGCACTCCTCGTTGGCGGCGTTGAAGACGGCGGGCGCGGTGCCGCCGAGATCGCCGACGTGCCGGGCGAGGTTCACGGACGGGAAGGCCTCGTTGTCGAGCGGGAAGAACTCCCAGGTGGAGGCCTTGGACCAGTCGAAGGCGGGGGCCGCGTCGGGGACCCGCTCGGGCCAGCCGATGCCGATGGCGATGGGGCCGCGCATGTCGGGCGGGGTGGCCTGGGCGAGGGTGGAGCCGTCGGTGAACTCGACCATGGAGTGCACGTACGACTGCGGGTGGACGACGACCTCGATGCGGTCGAACGGGATGTCGTAGAGCAGGTGGGCCTCGATGACCTCCAGGCCCTTGTTCACGAGGGTGGCGCTGTTGACCGTGATGACCGGCCCCATGGCCCAGGTGGGGTGGGCGAGCGCGTCCTCACGGGTGACGCCTTCGAGGTCGGCGCGGGTGCGGCCGCGGAAGGGGCCGCCGGAGGCGGTGACGACCAGCTTGCGCACGTCCGCGCGGGTGCCGGCGGCGAGCGCCTGGAAGAGCGCGGCGTGCTCGGAGTCGACCGGGATGATCTGGCCGGGCTTGGCGAGCGCCTTCACCAGCGGGCCGCCGACGATCAGCGACTCCTTGTTGGCGAGCGCGAGGGTCCGGCCGGCCTCCAGGGCGGCGAGGGTCGGCGCCAGGCCGATGGAGCCGGTGATGCCGTTGAGGACGGTGTGGCAGGGCGAGGCGGCGAGCCGGGTGGCCGCCTCGGGCCCGGCGAGGATCTCGGGGAGCCGCTCGGGGCCGTACAGCGCCTTGAGGGCGTCCTTGAGCTCCGCGACCGCGTCCTCGCGGGCGACGGCGACCGTGCGGACCTTCAGCCGGTGCGCCTGCTCGGCGAGCAGCCCGATCCGGCCGCCGGAGGCGGCGAGGGCGGTGACCCGGAACCGGTCGGGGTTGCGCAGGACCAGGTCGATGGCCTGGGTGCCGATGGACCCGGTGGAGCCGAGGACGACGATGTCCCGGCGGCCTTCGGACACGTCGAAGGCGATGTGCGGGTCGGCGAGAGGAGAGGGGCGGTCGCTCATGCCCCCCATTCTTGCCGCAAACGCTGTGCGCCTTTCACAGCCCCTGGGTGAAGCGGGCGAAAACGGGGTGGAAGTCCGGGAAGGTCTTCCGTACGCAGCCGGGGTCGTCGAACGTGATCCCGGGAGTGCGCAGGGCGGTGACCGCGAAGGACATCACGATGCGGTGGTCGCCGTGGGTGGCGATCTCGGCCGGTCCGGCGGGGGTGCCGGGCCGGATCTCGATCCAGTCGGGGCCGGTGGCGACGTCGATGCCGAGCCGGCGCAGGTTCTCGGCGCAGGCGTCGAGCCGGTCGCACTCCTTGACCCGGGTGTTGGCGACGTCCTCGATGCGGACCGGGCCTTCGGCGAAGGGCGCGAGCGCGGCGAGGGTCGGCATGGTGTCGGAGATGTCGCGCATGTTCACGGTGAGGCCGTGCAGACGTCCGGTGGAGCGGACGGTGGTGGCCGTGTCGGTGATCTCGACCTCGGCGCCCATGCGGCGCAGGACGTCCACGAAGGCGAGGTCGCCCTGGAGGGCGCCGGTGCCGAGTCCGGGGACGGTGACCTCGCCGCCGGGGACGAGGGCGGCCGCGGCGAAGAAGTACGAGGAGGTGGAGGCGTCGGGCTCGATCGCGTACGTACAGGCGCGGTAGCCGGTGGGGGCGACCCGGTAGGTGCGGCCCTCGGCGTCGTCCTCGCGCGTGATCTCGGCGCCGAAGGCCCGCATCATCGCGAGGGTGATCTCGACGTACGGCTCCGAGACCAGGTCGGTGACCGTGATGTCCAGGCCTTCGGCGGTGAGCGGGCCGAGCAGGAGCAGGGCGGTCAGGTACTGCGAGGACTGCCCCGCGTCGAGCCGGACCGCCCCGCCCTTGATGCCGCGGCCGGTCACGGTGAGCGGGTGGTGGCCCTCGCGCTCGCCGTGGCCGAGCTCCACCCCGAGTTCGCGCAGGGCGGTGGTGAGCGGGCCGAGCGGGCGTCGGCGCATCTGCGCGGAGGCGTCGAAGCGGAAGGTGCCGTGCCCGGCGGCGGCGAGGGCGGGCAGGAAGCGGGCGGTGGTGGCGCCGTCCCGGCAGTACACGTCGGCCTCGGCGACCCCGGGCCCGGCGGGCCGCCCCTCGATGTGCCAGGCGCCCGGCTCCTGCCGTACGGCATAACCGAGGGCCTTCAGGCCTTCGGCGAAGCCCTCGCTGTCGTCGGAGTGCAGCGGCCGGAGCAGGGTGGTGGTGCCTTCGGCCGCGGCGGCGAGGAAGAGGGCGCGGGCGGTGACGGACTTGGAGCCGGGGATGTCGATGACGGTCACGCCCGCCAGTGTGCCGTGGCGGGCGGGCCGGTCGCGGGCCGGTCCGGTGGGTGGACGAGCGGTCCGCGGGATCCGGCGCCCTCGGGCGGTCCTCAGGTGATCTTCCGGTGGAGGTTCTCCTTCGCCGACGGGCCGGGAGTGGTGTCCGCGATCCAGGGGCCGTCGTCGCTCGGGTCGAGGATGCCCTCCTCCAGCCAGGTGTACGAGCCGGCGAGGACGCCGTCGACGACACGGCGGTCCAGGTCGTCGGTGTTGGCCCACAGGCGCCCGAAGAGCTCCTCGATCCGCAGCCGGGACTGCCGGCAGAAGGCGTCGGCGAGCTGCCGGGCCTCGCGGCCGTGCGGGCCGGTGGTGCGCAGGAGTTCGGCGCGCACGCAGACGGCGCTCATCGCGAAGAGCTCGGCGCCGATGTCGACGATCCGGCCGAGGAAGGCCTGCTTGAGCTCCATCCTCCCCTGCCACCGGGACATCGCGTAGAAGGTAGAGCGGGCCAGCTTGCGGGAGGTGCGCTCGACGTACCGCAGATGGGTCGCGAGCTCGCCGAACTCTCCGTACGCCCCCGGCAGCTGTCCCGGTCCGGCGACCAGCTTCGGCAGCCAGCGGGCGTAGAAGCCGCCGGCCCGGGCGCCGGCCCGCGCCTTGTCGGCGAGCGGTTTCTCGGGGTCGATGAGGTCGCCGGCGACGGAGAGGTGGGCGTCGACGGCCTCACGGGCGATGAGCAGGTGCATGATCTCCGTCGAGCCCTCGAAGATCCGGTTGATGCGCAGGTCGCGCAGCACCTGCTCGGCGGGGACGGCGCGTTCGCCGCGGGCGGCGAGGGAGTCGGCGGTCTCGTAGCCGCGGCCGCCGCGGATCTGGACCAGCTCGTCGGCGATCCGCCAGGCCATCTCGGAGCCGTACAGCTTGGCGAGGGCGGCCTCGATGCGGATGTCGTTGCGGTCCTCGTCGGCCATCTGGGAGGCGAGGTCGACGACCGCCTCCAGGGCGAAGGCGGTGGCGGCGATGAAGGAGATCTTGGTGCCGACGGCCTCGTGCCGGGCGACCGGCTTGCCCCACTGTTCGCGCTCGGCGGCCCACTCGCGGGCGATCTTCAGACACCACTTGCCGGCCCCGGCGCAGGCGGCGGGCAGCGAGAGGCGCCCGGTGTTGAGGGTGGTCAGGGCGATCTTCAGGCCGGCGCCCTCGGGGCCGATGCGGTGCGCGGCCGGGACCCGCACCCGGTGGAAGCGGGTGACGCCGTTCTCCAGGCCGCGCAGGCCCATGAAGGCGTTGCGGTGCTCGACGGTGATGCCGGGCGAGTCGCCCTCGACGACGAAGGCGGTGATGCCGCCCTTGTGGCCCTCGGAGGCGGGCACGCGGGCCATGACGACGAGCAGGTCGGCGACGACGCCGTTGGTGGTCCACAGCTTCACGCCGTCCAGGACGTAGGTGTCCTCGCCGTCGGGGACGGCGGTGGTGGCGAGCCGGGCCGGGTCGGAGCCGACGTCGGGCTCGGTGAGCAGGAAGGCGGAGATGTCGCTGCGGGCGAGCCGGGGCAGGAAGGCGTCCTTCTGCTCCTGGGTGCCGAACAGCTTCAGCGGCTGCGGCACCCCGATCGACTGGTGCGCGGAGAGCAGCGCGCCGAGCGCCGGGCTGACGGAGCCGACGAGGGCGAGCGCCCGGTTGTAGTACAGCTGGGTGAGGCCGAGGCCGCCGTACTTCGGGTCGATCTTCATCCCGAGCGCGCCGATCTCCTTGAGGCCGCGGATCGTCTCGTCGGGGATGCGGGCCTCGCGTTCGATGCGGGCGCCGTCGACCCGGGTCTCGCAGAAGGCCCTGAGGGTGGCGAGGAAGGCCTCGCCGCGCCGTACGTCCTCGGCTGCGGGCAGCGGGTGCGGGTGGATGAGGTCGAGGCGGAACCGGCCGAGGAAGAGTTCCTTGGCGAAGCTCGGCTTGTGCCAGTCCTGCTGGCGGGCGGCCTCGGCGACCTGCCGGGCCTCGCGCTCGGTGACCTTGGGCGGCCGCTGGGTGGGTGCGGACATGGACGCCTCCTTGGGCTTCCTGTCCGTCGTACCCGATTTCGGAGGGTTCGGAAAGACGAAGGGCGGCCCGAGCCCCCGCACAGTGGGCTCGGACCGCCGGTCTCTTCGTCCGTACGGGTGTACGGGTGTACGAACGGCCTGGGGCGTACGGGCTAGAGCGCGAGGCCCGTCAGGACCAGGACGCGCTCGTAGGTGTAGTCGTCCATCGCGAACTTGACGCCCTCGCGGCCGACGCCGGAGCGCTTGGCGCCGCCGTACGGCATCTGGTCGGCGCGGTAGGACGGGACGTCGCCGACGATCACGCCGCCGACCTCCAGCGTGCGGTGGGCGCGGAAGGCGGCCTGCACGTCGTGGGTGAAGACACCGGCCTGGAGGCCGTAGTCGGAGTCGTTGACCGCGGCGAAGGCCTCGGCCTCGCCGTCGACCTTGGCGACCGTGAGGACCGGGCCGAAGACCTCGGAGCGGGCCAGGGTGACGCCGGCCGGGAGGTCGGTGAGGACGGTCGGGGCGTAGGACGCGCCCTCGCGCTTGCCGCCGGCGAGCAGCTTGGCGCCGGCCGCGACGGCCTCGTCGACCCAGGACTCGATGCGCTTGGCGGCGTTCTCGTCGACCTGCGGGCCGACGTCGGTGGCGTCGTCCGCCGGGTCGCCGGTGACCTGGGCCTCGACGGCCGCGACGATCTTCCGCAGCAGGCGGTCGTGGACGGAGGCGTCCACGATCACGCGCTGCACGGAGATGCAGGACTGGCCGCCCTGGTAGTTGGAGAAGGTGGCGATCCGGGTCGCGGCCCAGTCCAGGTCGGCCTCGGAGGACCAGTCGGGCAGCACGACGGCGGCGGCGTTGCCGCCGAGCTCCAGGGTGCAGTGCTTGTGCGGCACGGACTCCTGGATGGCGTAGCCGACCTTGTCGGAGCCGGTGAAGGAGATGACCGGGAGGCGCTCGTCCTGGACCAGGGCGGGCATCCGGTCGTTCGGCACGGGCAGCACGGACCAGGAGCCGGCCGGCAGGTCGGTCTCGGCCAGGATCTCGCCCAGGATCAGGGAGGAGATCGGGGTGGCCGGGGCCGGCTTGAGGATGACCGGGGCGCCGACGGCGATGGCCGGGGCGACCTTGTGGGCGCCGAGGTTCAGCGGGAAGTTGAACGGCGCGATGCCGAGCACGACGCCCTTGGGGATGCGGCGGGTCAGCGCGAGCCGGCCCACGCCGCCGGCCTCGGTGTCGAGGCGCTGGGCCTCGCCGGCGTTCCAGCGGCGGGTCTCCTCGGCGGCGAAGCGGAACACGGACACGGCACGGCCGACCTCGCCGCGGGCCCACTTGATCGGCTTGCCGTTCTCGGCGGAGATCAGCTGGGCGATCTCCTCGGTGCGCTCGGCGAGCCGCTTCGACACGTGGTCGAGGGCGGCGGCCCGGACGTGCGCCGGGGTCGCGGCGAACTCGTCGACGACGGCGTGCGCGGCGGCGACGGCCTCCTCGACCTGGGCCTCGGTGGGCACGCTGACCTTGCCGACCAGACGTCCGTCGTACGAGTTCGTGACGTCGAAGGTGGCCTCGCCGGTGGCCTCGCGGCCGGCGAGCCAGAAGGCGTGGGTGGTCGTCATTGCGTCCCGGCCCTTTCGTAGGGGGTGTACGAGGAGTGCCCGAGGGGTGCCTCGCGCTCTGCTGACACGGTAGGGCGAACCGGGCGGAGAGGCGCTTGTCCGTGGTGGAGTGGTGGGGCGGGCACTCCTGTCCGCTTTGGCCCAAGCGGCCCCTGCGAGCCGGGGCGGAGGCGCCCGTCCGTCACCAGGTCCGGTACGCCGAGAAGGGCCGGCGCTTCCAGTCCTCGCCCCAGCGGACGGCGATGTACAGGTCCTCGTACCGGAACAGGCCGGTGAGCTTGTCGTTGCCGTCGTCCGTGTCCCGGTCGAAGGTGCGCTCGTCGACCGTCTCGCCGGTGGCGGCGTCGTAGACGTGGAGCTCGTCGAGGCCCCTCCGCTCACGGGTGAAGATCGTCGCGCGGCCGCCGCCCACATGCAGCCCCGTGACGCTCTGATTGGCATAGAGGCGGTCCGAGCTCCATGCCTCGTTTCCGCTCGCCAGGTCGTAGGCGACGACTCCGCCGGAAGCGACGAAGAGTTTTCCGTCGGAGACGGCCACCTCACCGCCCCTGACGTCGATCTGCCCCTGGCGGCGGCCGTCCTGGCCGAAGGCGAACCAGGCGTGCACGCCGTGCTCCATCGGCTCCTGCACCTTCAGCACCGTCGGTTCGGCGGACAGGAAGGACATGAAGGAGTCCGGGGCGACGGGCCGCCGGGCGCCCAGCGGGACGGTCCACCGCACCTTTCCGTCGGCCGGGTCGAAGGCGGCCAGCTTCGCCTCGGTCGCGCACTGGAGCGCGGCGAGCACCTGCCGGGACGCGACGGCCACCTCTCGCGGGAGGCAGCCCTTCGGCACGGCGGCCTTCCAGCGCGGGACACCCGTCCGCAGGTCGAAGGCGCGCAGCGCCCGGTCGCCGGGGAGCACGGGCCGCGTACGCCGGTCCGGTGGGGTGTTCCACTGCTCGTCCTCGTCGCGGAGCACGGCGAGCCCGGCCCCGGTGGCGAGGACGTCGTCGGCGTACCTCGGGTCGGCATGGCCCGGCTGCCGCGCGGTGCGCCACAGCTCGCGACCGTTCTTCAGGTCGATCGCGGCGACCGTGGCGCAGCCCTTGCCGCCTTCCATGAGGCCGATCAGCGCGACGGAGTCGGCGGCGCCGGTGCTGGTGGCGCAGATCTCGGCCCGGCCCGGCACGGCGTACTCCCAGCGCCGCTTCCCCGAACGGGCGTCGAAGGCGGTGACGGCGTCGAAGCGGCTGCGGACGACGGTGTCGCCGACGAGCCAGGCGGCGTTGCCGTACTCGGCGGCGGTCCGGTCGTACGGCGTGTCCCAGACCCGCTCCATCCCGTCACCCGGCAGATTGCCCGTCTCGGAGGCGACGCAGGAGGCGATGCCTCCGACGAGCGCGAGCGGCACACCGAGGAGGAGGGCGGTGCCGAGCACCCACCTCCGCCGGCTCCCCGCGCTCGCGTCCGATCTCGCGCTCGCGTCCGATTCCGTGGCCATACGGATCCCCACCCCTGGTTCGCGGGCCGCTCCCCTGCGACCGCCGACGGCCCACAGCGTAGGCGTAGTTGATCAGCGGCGCCGCTCCGTCGAGACGATCAGACAGACGCCCGCCACGACGATCGCGCCGCCGAGCACGATCGACCAGGTCAGGGCCTCGTTCAGGATGAGCGCGCCGAGGGCGACGGCGACGACCGGGTTCACGTAGGCGTAGGTGGAGACGAGCGAGATCGGCGCGGTCTGGATGAGCCAGGCGTACGCGGTGAAGGCGACGAGCGAGCCGAAGACGACGAGGTACGCCAGGGCCGCCCAGGAGCGCCCGGACACCGCGGACGGGTCGAAGCCGTGCTGCTCGCCGCGCAGCAGGCCGACGCCGAGGCCTGCGAGGCCGCCCGCGAGCATCTCGTACACGCTGGCGGTGAAGGGGCTCGCGGGCATCGGGATCCGCCCCGCCGAGAACGAGCCGACCGCCCAGAGGAGGGCGCCGACGACGACCAGGACGACCCCGCCGATCGCGACCTCGCCGCTGAGGCCGGGGAGGGTGAGCACGCCGAGGCCGGTGAGACCGAGCAGCACACCGGCGGTGCCGCCGAGGCTCGGCCGGTCGCCGGTGGCGGCCTTGAGCAGCACCACCCAGGCGGGGACGACGGCGACGAGCAGCGCGGCGAGGCCGGACGGGATCGCCGTCTCGGCGACGACGACGAGGCCGTTGCCGCCGACGAGGAGCAGCAGGCCGACCAGGGCCGCCGAGCCGAGCTGACGCGGGGTCACCTTGAGCGCGGCCGGGCCCTGCCGCCACGCGACGAGCCCCGCGAGGATCAGCCCCGCCGTGACGAACCGGGCGCCGGCGGAGAGGAAGGGCGGCAGCGTCTCGACGACGATCCGGATCCCGAGGTACGTGGAGCCCCAGACGACGTACACGATCCCGAGCGCCACCCAGACGGCGACGGGGAGCCGCCGGGCGACGGGCGCGGGCGGGGACGACGGGGGTGGCTGGAGCGGCGGGATCTCGGAGGCCGGACGGTCGGCTGCGGGACTTGTCATGCGCAGGAGATTACGGAGCGGGGCGCCGTCCTGCCAGGAATTCTGCCCGCGATCGGGCAGGGGAAGGGGAATTCACCGGGCAGCGCCGCATGCCAGGAGTTCCCGGCACCCGGTCACCGCCTCGGCGACCCCGGCTTGACCGGTCCGCTCGGCGGTGTGTCGCCCGTCGCCTTCAGCGCCAGCCACAGCTCCATCCGCACGTCCGCGTCGTCGAGCGAACGGCCGAGGATCTCCTCGACCCGGCGCATCCGGTAGCGGAGGGTGTGGCGGTGCACGCCCAGGTCGGCCGCGGCCGCGTCCCACTGGCCGTGCCGGGAGAGCCAGGCGCGCAGCGAGGCGACGAGGTCGCCGCGGCCGGTGGCGTCGTGTTCGTACAGGGCGCGCAGCAGGCCGTCGGCGAAGGCGCGGACGGCGTCGTCGGCGAGGAGCGGAAGCACGGACCCCGCGGCGAGTTCCTCGTGCTCGACGAGGGCGCGGCCGCGCCGCCGGGCGACCGACAGGGACTGTTCGGCCTGCTTGTAGGCGGCGGCCGCGGCGATCGGGCCGGTCGGCGCGGAGAGCCCGACGACCAGGCCCGCCTCCTCGGCCTCGCGGCTCGCGTAGCCCTCGCACGCGGTGACGACCGCTCCCCCGTCGCCGGCCAGGACGACGAGCCGCTCGCCGCCCTCCGGCCCCTCGGGCACGGTCAGCGCCGACTCCCCGGCCCGGGCCGCCGCGGTCTCAAGGGTCTCGGCGAGCACGGCGAGCGGCGACTCGCCCTCCTTCGCCTCCTGCGCCCCCTTCGCCTCGGCGCCCGCCGGTTCGGCGATCAGCAGCCGGAAGGGCGCGTCGAGCAGCCCGCCGTACAGATCCCCGGCCACCGCCCGGGCGTGGTCCGGCTGCCCGGCGAGCAGCATCCGCAGCACCGCCGCGCCGAGCCGCTGCTCGGCGGCCTGGAGCGAGCGGGACCGCTCCGTCGTCAGGGTGAGGAGGGCGATGGCGGAGTGGACGGCATAGCGCTCGGCCGTGCCGAGGGGTGCGCCCGTGCCGACCGCGAGCGCCCCGCGCACCCGCCGCCCGGTGCCGAGCGACTGGAGTTCGATCCGGTCGTCCGTGCCGCCGACCACGGCGCTCGCGGGCGCGGGCCGCTCCCGCAGCCGCTCCACGTCGGGGGTGAGCCGGGCCGCCCGCCGCGCCGCCCAGTCGGGCGACACGGCGATCACGGTGCCGGAGGTGTCGTACAGCGCGGCCCAGCCGTCCACATGCGCGGCGAGCCGGGCGACGACCGCGTCCGGGCCCTCGGCGAGCGCCGCCCGGGTCAGCTCGCGCTGCGCCTCGAAACCGGCGGTCACGGCCCGGTACTGGTCGGCGGCGATGGCCGCCGAGACCGCCTTGCTGATGGCGAGGAACGGCGTCCGCCGCGGCACCTCCAGGAGCGGCAGGTGCTCCTCGCGTGCCGCTTCGAGCAGCGCGCCCGGGATGTCCTCGTAGTTGACCCCGACGGCGAAGCCGAGGCCGACGACCCCGGCGCCGAGCAGCCGCCGCACATAGCGCCGCATCGCCTCCGGGTCCTCGGCGTCGAGGGTGAGCGCGGTGGTGAGCAGCAGCTCACCGCCCTCCATGTACGGGACGGGGTCGGCGAGCTCGCTGACGTGCGCCCAGCGCACGGGGGTGTCGAGGCGGTCCTCACCGGCGCGGACGGTGAGTTTGAGCGCCGAGTGCTGGACGAGCGAGGCGAGGGTGGGCGGCATTGGGGACCGTCGGACCTTTGAGGTTCTGGGGAGGGAGCGCGTCGGAGGTGGGGAGGGCGCGCGCCGCCGGTGGGGGAGGCGTGCACCCGATTCTGCCAGCCCGTCCGGGCCCCCGCCGTCAGCGTCTGTCTTTCGGATCTTGCCGGGCTCGCGCGCCCTGGCACGCACGCTCGCCGCGTTGTCGTCGGTCGCCAACGCTCCGCGTTGTCTCTCTCCTCCGCCTTGCGATCGCACGCACCAGACCCCGCTCCCTGATCCGGCTTGATCCGAAAGACAGGCGCTAGCTCCGCAGGTCCACGAGCAGCGGCGGGGTGTGCTCGCCGCGCACATGGGTGAGGGAGAGGACGGCGTGGCCGGGCGGGACGTCGTGCGCGAGCTCGGAGGCGGACCACCGCTCGCGTTCCACCTCCCGTACCGTCACCGCCTCCGTGGTGACCGCCTTGCCGGTCATCAGCTTGCGCAGGGCGTGCAGGGCGCGGGTCATCGGCTGGTCGGCGAAGACGGTGTGGTGGGCGACCTCGGTGGTCTCGACCCGCTCGGTGCCCCAGGCCTCGGCGAAGGCCCGTCCGTCCCAGTTGGGGATGCCCGCGAGGGCCATCCGGCAGCCGACGCCGGCGAGCAGCGGGCCGTGCAGTTCGGCGGGCACCTCGGCGAGGGTACGGAGGGCGAGCACGGCCCCGGCGTGCTGCGGGCGCAGCCGCTGGAGGCCCCGTACCGTCCCCGGGGTGAGCGCCCCGGCCGCGTCGTCGAGCACCAGACACGCGAAGTGGCCGCGCGGCGAGCGGTCCCGGACGACGGTCTCGAACTGGGCGAGCAGCAGCCGGTTGAGGAGCCGGGCGGCCTCCTCGTGGGCGCCGTCGTCGGGCAGGCAGATCCGTACCCGTACGGGGTGCTGGGCGACGGCCCGCAGTGAGAACGGCCGGGCGTCACCCTGGCCCGTAGCCCCCGTGCCTCCCCCCGTACCTCCACCCGTGGCGAAGAACTCGGCGAAGGCCGGGCGGTCGAGGGCGGCGAGGCGGTCGGCGAGGACGGGGCCGAGGTCGGTGGCGGTGCCGACCTGCCGGATCCGTGAGTCGAGTTCGCGGCGCATGGTCGGGGCGCCGTCCTCGGGCAGCAGGTCGTGCAGGGTCCGCAGGGTCTCGGGGCGGGCCTCCAGGAGTTCGCGCAGCACGGGGACGGTGGGGAAGCGGCCGTAGGCGGCGCGGTACGGGCCGACGAGCTGGGCGAGCACGGTGGCGGCGCGGCGGGTCTCCACGCCGGGCATGTCGCCGACGAGTCCCTCGGCGAGGAAGGCGGCGGCCTCGTCGGGGTCGGTGGACCCGGCGTAGAGGTCGAGGTCGTGCGCGGAGGCCGGGTCGCCGAGCCGGATGACGACGTCGTACGCCGTGTCGGGCCCGAGGGGCGCGCCGGCCCCGGCGACGGCCACGACGGAGGTGGCGCCGGCGAGGGCCTGGAGGGTGAGCGACTCGACGACGGGGGCGATCAGGGCGCGGGTCTTGCCGGAGCCGGAGGGGCCGACGGCGAGCAGCGAGGTGCCGAGCAGCCCGGGGTCGAGGGCGAGTCCGGCGCCGCGGTACGCGTGCGGGGTGCGCTCGCCGTCCGCGTACCGCCCGACCCGGACCTGCCCGAGGAACAGGTCGTGGGTGGCGGCGCGGCCCGGCAGGTCCCGCTCGCCGGAGGGGTGGGCGCCGGTGGCGGCGCCGTCCCGGAGCAGCCTGCCGACGAGCGCGGCGCGGCGTACCTGGTCGCGCTCGGTGTCCCGCCAGGCGCGGCGCACCCGGGCGCAGTCGACGTCGTTCATGCGTCCCCCGGCGACCTCGGCGGCGAGCAGGTCGGCGGCCCGCCGCTCGCCGGCCTCGCGCAGGGCGGGCCACTGGGAGGGCGGCACGACGGGGCCGGCGGGCTCGGCGGGGGCCGGGGCCTTGCGGGCGCGGTGGGCACGCAGCAGGCCCCACCAGTCCCCGAGGCGGGCGAAGGGCCACAGGACGAGGAGGGCGATCAGGGTGTAGAGGGTGTAGACGGCGAAGGGGGAGGCGAAGACCTCGAAGCCGCCGGTGAGCAGGGCGAGGAGCGCGAGCAGCGAGTCGACGACGGGCAGCGCCTTCCAGCCGAGGCCGAAGGCCTCCGGCCAGACGAGGGTGAGGGCGGCGAGCGCCGCCAGGGCGGCGAGCAGCGCGCGGGGTACGGGGCGCAGCCCCCGGAAGTAGTGCGCGGTGATCTTGCGCCAGGAGCCGAGGAACCCGAGGGCGGTCACGAGCAGGCCGAGGAACACCCCGTCCACGACCACGAGCGCCTGCTGGCCGTGCCAGTCGACCCAGACGAGGCTGCCGGGCCAGAACCAGTCACTGGGCGTGACGGCCCACACCAGCTGGGACTTGTACGGGAAGAGGCCCGAACTCCAGGCCGACCAGACGAGCAGTCCGATGACCACGGGGAGCACCATGCCGAGGATCGTCACCGGCGCCAGCCGCTCCGGCGCCTCCTGCGGCGGCACGTGCCGGTAGCGCCAGATGCCCGGGCCCGCCTCCGGCCGGGGCGCGTCCAGCCACGCGGCGACCCGGCTCACGGCGCCGCCGCCGGTCGCCGTGGGCACCCCCGGCGCCCCCGCCGGCTTCGGCGGTACGGGCGGCACGGGTGGCACGGGTGGCGGAACGGGTGCCTCCGGCGGAGTGGCCGGGCGGGGGACGCCCGCGCCCCGGGTGTCGCTCGGCTCGTACGTACCGTCGGTCTCCATGAACCCCTGCCCCCTGACCAGCCAGGTCGCCGCCACTGTGCCACCGTCAATCTAGTGGGCCCGGGCCGCCCCGGAGGGGATTCGCCGGACCGGCGCCCGAGCCCCGGCCCGTACCCCGCCATGTCCACCACGGACAACGACACACCCCCCAACACTCCCGATCGGCGCATGCCTCTCCCCCTCCGCCGCGCCTAGCCTGCGGAGGAAACCCGCAAGTGCGTCCAGAACACCCCCAGGAGCCCCGCATGAACGCTGTCCCGCAGGAGCGGCGCGTCGTCACCGCCATCCCCGGCCCGAAGTCGCAGGAGCTTCAGGCCCGCCGCCTCGACACGGTCGCCGGTGGCGTGGGCTCCACGCTGCCGGTGTTCACCAAGCGGGCCGGCGGCGGCATCATCGAGGACGTCGACGGCAACCTGCTGATCGACTTCGGTTCCGGCATCGCCGTGACCTCCGTCGGCGCCTCCGCCGAGGCCGTCGTGCGCCGCGCCTCCGCGCAGCTCCAGGACTTCACCCACACCTGTTTCATGGTGACGCCGTACGAGGGTTACGTGGAGGTCTGCGAGGCGCTGGCCGAGCTGACCCCGGGCGACCACGCCAAGAAGTCGGCCCTGTTCAACTCGGGCGCCGAGGCCGTCGAGAACGCGGTGAAGATCGCCCGCTCGTACACCAAGCGCCAGGCCGTCGTCGTCTTCGACCACGGCTACCACGGCCGCACCAACCTCACCATGGCTCTGACGGCGAAGAACATGCCGTACAAGCAGGGCTTCGGTCCCTTCGCGCCCGAGGTCTACCGCGTGCCGGTCGCCTACGGCTACCGCTGGCTCACCGGCCCGGAGAACGCCGGCCCGGAGGCCGCCGCCCAGGCCATCGACCAGATCACCAAGCAGATCGGCGCCGACAACGTCGCCGCGATCATCATCGAGCCGGTGCTCGGCGAGGGCGGCTTCATCGAGCCGGCCAAGGGCTTCCTGCCGGCGATCGTGAAGTTCGCCAACGACAACGGCATCGTCTTCGTCGCCGACGAGATCCAGGCGGGCTTCTGCCGCACCGGCCAGTGGTTCGCGTGCGAGGACGAGGGCATCGTCCCGGACCTGATCACCACGGCCAAGGGCATCGCGGGCGGTCTGCCGCTCGCCGCCGTGACCGGCCGCGCCGAGATCATGGACTCCGTGCACGGCGGCGGCCTCGGCGGCACCTACGGCGGCAACCCGGTGGCGTGCGCCGGTGCGCTCGGCGCCATCGAGACCATGAAGGAGCTCGACCTCAACGGCAGGGCCAAGCGCATCGAGGAGGTCATGAAGGGCCGCCTCACCGCGATGCAGGAGAAGTTCCCGGTCATCGGTGACGTCCGCGGCCGCGGCGCCATGATCGCCATCGAGCTGGTGAAGGACCCGGCGACGAAGGAGCCGCACGCCGAGGCCGCCGCCGCGCTCGCCAAGTACTGCCACAACGAGGGCGTCCTCGTCCTCACCTGCGGCACCTACGGCAACGTGCTGCGCTTCCTGCCGCCGCTGGTCATCGGCGAGGACCTGCTCAACGAGGGCCTGGACGTCATCGAGGCCGCGCTCGCCACGATCTGACAGTTCGGCAGCCGCTTCCGACACCCTGTGTGAAGAAGCTGTGGGGGGCCGATGGCGGGATGGAGTTCCGGCTGTCGGCCCCCCTCTTCGTGCCGTACGGTTTCCGCAGATGAGAGAAACACCCTGGGCGGAGCCTCCCCAGCCCCGCCCGCACCGTGCCTTCGCGCACACCACTGGAGCCCTGGGCTCCGGAACTCCTCACCGATCGGATGGCCGCCCGCCCCACACCCCCCGGGGCGCGCGGCAGCCCGGTCCAGGCGACCGCCCCGGAACCACCCCCCCTGTTCCGGGGCTGTCGGCCGTCTTCTGGGCGGTCGTCGCCCTCTCCGTCGTCACCTGGCAGGTCCTGGTCCACGGCCCGCTCGCCCGGCTCGACGAACGCCTCTCCCGCGGCCTGGTGGACACGGTCCCCCGGCCCTTGAGCGAACTCGCCTCCGACCTCGGCGACATGACGGTCGCCCTTCCGGTCCTCGGCTGCGCCATGGCGTACGCGGTCTGGCGCGGCCGCCGGCTCGCGGCCCTGTACGCGGGCCTCGCGATGGCCGCCGTGCCCCTCCTGGTCGTCCCCCTGAAGGAGTGGACGGCCCGCCCCGGCCCGCTGGAGCCCTGGGCCCACGGCTACTACCCCTCCGGCCACACGGCGACGGCGATGGTGGCGTACTTCGGCGCGGCCTTCCTGGTGTCCGTGCGCCTGGTGCCCGTCGCCGCCGTGCTCACGGCGGTGACGGGCACCGGGCTGATCCTGCGCGGTTTCCACTGGCCGCTGGACGTGCTGGCCAGTCTCTGCCTCGGGCTGCTGATCCTGCGGATCAGCTCCACGTGTACGCGTCGAAGTTCCGGCTGAACTCCCAGCCGTTGTAGCGGTCCCAGTTGATCGACCAGGTCATCAGGCCACGCAGGCCGGGCCAGGTGCCGTGGGTCTGGTAGCCGCCGCAGTCGGTCTTCCTGGTGAGGCAGTTCAGGGCCTTGTTCACCTCGGCCGGGGCGGTGTGGCCGTTGCCGGCCTGGGTGGAGGCGGGCAGTCCGATGGCGACCTGGTCGGGGCGGAGGGCCGGGAAGACGCGGTCGGTGTTGCCGGCGACCGGGAAGCCGGTGAGCAGCATGTCGGTCATGGCGATGTGGAAGTCGGCGCCGCCCATGGAGTGGTACTGGTTGTCGAGGCCCATGATGGAGCCCGAGTTGTAGTCCTGGACGTGCAGCAGGGTGAGGTCGTCGCGCAGGGCGTGGATGACCGGCAGGTAGGCGCCGGCGCGCGGGTCCTGGCCGCCCCAGGGGCCGGAGCCGTAGTACTGGTAGCCGAGCTGCACGAAGAAGGTCTCGGGGGCCATGGTCAGCACGAACGTGCTGCCGTACCTGGCCTTGAGGGTCTTCACCGCGGAGATCAGGTTGACGATGACCGGGCTGGTCGGGTTGCGGAAGTCGGTGTCGCCGGTCTGCAGCGACAGCGAGTGGCCCTCGAAGTCGATGTCGAGGCCGTCGAGGCCGTACTCGTCGATGATCTTCGAGACCGAGGAGACGAAGGTGTCGCGGGCCGCGGTGGTGGCGAGCTGGACCTGGCCGTTCTGGCCGCCGATGGAGATGAGGACCTTCTTGCCGGCGGCCTGCTTGGCCTTGATGGCGGCCTTGAAGTCGGCGGGGGACTCCACGTTCGGGCACTCGGTCTGCGGGCAGAGGCTGAAGCGGATGTCTCCGGAGGTCACCGAGGTCGGCTCGCCGAAGGCCAGGTTGACGACGTCCCACGAGTCGGGCACGTCGGCCATCCGGGTGTAGCCGGAGCCGTTGGCGAAGCTGGCGTGGAGATAGCCGACGAGGGCGTGCGCGGGCAGCTGGCCACCCCCTCCCCCGCCGCCCCCGGAGGTGGTGGTGGCGGTGACGGCGGCGGACTTCGCCGACTCGCCCGCGCTGTTGGCGGCGGAGACCTGGAAGCCGTACGAGGTGGAGGCCGCGAGTCCGGTGGCGGTGTACGAGGTCCCGGTCACGGTCCCGGCGAGCACGCCGTCCTTGTACACCTTGTACGAGGTCGCGCCGGACACCGCCGGCCAGGACAGGCTCACCGAGCTGGAGGTCGCGGAGCCGGCGGTCAGCCCGGTCGGGGTCGCCGGTATCTGCACCGGGTCGCCGCCGGGGCCGAGCAGCGACAGGTCGTCGGCGACATAGGCCCCGGTGCCGTACCAGCCGTGGGTGTAGATCGTCACGGAGGTGGTGGAGGCGCCGGTGGTGAAGCCGGTGGAGAGCTTCTGCCAGTCGGGGGCGGACTGGGTCCAGGTGGAGACGTCCGTGGTGCCGGTGCCGGACGCGCCGAGGTAGACGTACGAGCCGCGCACCCAGCCGCTGAGCGTGTAGGTCGAGTTCGGCTTCACGGTGACGGTCTGGGAGCACCTGGCGTTGTCGCTGCCGGCCGGGGTGGCCTGCAGGGCCTTCGTCCCGCCGTGCACGGGTGACGAGACGACGGCTCCGCTGCCGGCTGTACAACTCCAGCCGTCCAGGCCGGATTCGAAGCCTCCGTTGCGGGCGAGTTCGGTGTCTGCGGCGTGGGCGAGGGGGGTCAGGGCCACGAGGCCGCCGGCGGCGAGCACGCCCGCCACGACGAGGGAGAGAGGTCTGGTGCGGGCCACAACTGCCTCCGGGGGTGGGGGAATCGAGGGGGAGCGCGCCACAGCATGGTCCAGACCAATCGGGTGGTCAAGACCTCTGGGCGCGGCCGGTCACCCCTCCCCACGGGCCAGCCGACCCGCCGCCTCGTGCATCGCCAGTTCGAGCAGCGTCGCGTCGGTGAGCGTGCCCGCCGCGTCCGGGGCCACCAGCCAGCGCACCCTGCCGGTCACCCGGCCCGGGTACGGGACGACGATCCAGGTCCCGGGGCCCGCGCTGCGCACCCCTGTGCCGAGCCAGCGGGCGGCGGTGCCCGGCGGCACGAAGAAGCCCATCCGGGAGTCGCCGAAGTCGGCGAGCACCGGCCCGGGCCGGTCGACGAGCCGGGTGAGCACGTCGAGCGTGGGATAGCCCAGCTCGGAGGGCAGGATCAGCACGTCCCAGCGGCGGCCGGCGGGCAGCAGGGCGACCCCGTGCGGGTTGCGCTCCCACTCCCAGCGGCAGGCGTCGGGGTCCGGCGCGACCGAGGTGAGCCACTCGACGACGGCCCTGGCCGCCGGGCCGGCGCCCGACCCGGCGCCCGAACCCGCACCCGTACCACTTCCCGTCCCCGTACCAGTCATGACGAAAGCCCTCTCCTCGTACGGACCCGCCAGGCGCGGTGTCCGTACGGAGAGAGGGCGCCGCCCCGCGGCTATGACGCGGGTTTGCCGTCCATCGAATGTGACCTGCGTCACATCACCTGAGACGGGCTCAGCTGTCGAAGCCGAGACCGAGCTTGTCCATCGTCTTCAGCCACAGGTTCCGCCGGCCGCCGTTCTCGTCGGCCCGCGCGAGCGACCACTTGGTCAGCCCGATGCCCGCCCAGGCGATCGGCTCCGGCGGGAACGGCAGCGGCTTGGAGCGCACCATGTCGAGCTCGGTCCGCTCGGTGCGCTCCCCCGACAGCAGGTCCAGCATCACGTCGGCGCCGAAGCGGGTCGCGCCGACGCCGAGGCCGGTGTACCCGGCGGCGTACGCCACCTTGCCCTGGTGGGCCGTGCCGAAGAAGGCCGAGAAGCGCGAGCAGGTGTCGATCGCGCCGCCCCAGGCGTGGCTGAAGCGCAGGCCCTCCAGCTGCGGGAAGCAGGTGAAGAAGTGCTGGGCGAGCTTGAGGTACGTCTCCGGGCGGTTGTCCATCTCCGCGGCCACCTTGCCGCCGAAGCGGTAGACGGCGTCGTAGCCGCCCCACAGGATGCGGTGGTCGGCGGTGATCCGGAAGTAGTGGAACTGGTTGGCGGAGTCACCGAGGCCCTGCCGGTTCTTCCAGCCGACCGCGGCCAGCTGCTCGGGGCTCAGCGGCTCCGTCATCAGCGCGTAGTCGTACACCGGGACGGTGTAGTGCCGCACCCGCCTGACCAGCGAGGGGAAGACATTGGTGCCGAGCGCGACCCGGCGTGCCGCGACCCGGCCGTACGGGGTGCGCACGGCCATGCCGCCGCCGGCCGGCAGCAGGTCGAGCGCCGGGGTGTTCTCGAAGATCCGCACCCCGAGCTCGCGGCAGGCCCGCTTGAGGCCCCAGGCCAGCTTCGCCGGGTGCAGCATGGCGACCCCGCGGCGGTCCCACAGGCCGCCGAGGAAGGTGGGCGAGTCGACCTCGGCGCGCACCGCGTCGCGGTCCAGGAACTCCAGACCGCCGGCCAGGCCGAGCCCTTCGGCCTCCTCGTACAGCTCGTGGAGCTCGTCGAGCTGGTAGGGCTCGGTGGCCACGTCGATCTCGCCGGAGCGCTCGAAGTCGCAGTCCAGGCTGTAGCGGGCGACGGCCTCCTCGATGGCGTCGAGGTTGGCCTCGCCCATCCGCTCCAGCTTCGCCAGGTCGCGAGGCCAGCGGGCGAGTCCGTTGCCGAGGCCGTGGGTGAGGGAGGCGGCGCAGAAGCCGCCGTTGCGGCCCGAGGCGGCCCAGCCCACCTCGCGGCCTTCGATCAGTACGACATCCCGGGAGGGGTCGCGCTCCTTGGCGAGGAGCGCGGTCCACAGTCCGCTGTAGCCGCCGCCCACCACGAGCAGGTCGCAGCGCTCGGTACCGGTGAGGGCGGGCAGGGCTCCGGGCTTGCCGGGGTCTTCCAGCCAGAAGGGGACGGGCTGGGCGTCGGAGAGAGATTGTGCAGCGAGACGCATGGCGACTGGGGCCATGGTTTCCAACTCCTTCGGTGCCCGACCGGCCCGGCCGCGTCGAGACGCCGCCGGGCCGGTCAGGCGCTGATGTCAGGCTGTTGCCGTTTTCTTGCGCCGGTTCGTGATGATCTGCCCGGCCACGACCACCAGGACCGCGATGACGAACATCGCCGTGCCGATGACGTTGATCTGGACGGGGGTGCCACGCTGCGCCGAGCCCCACACGAACATGGGGAAGGTGACCGTGGAGCCCGCGTTGAAGTTGGTGATGATGAAGTCGTCGAAGGACAGCGCGAAGGCGAGCAGCGCGCCGGCCGCGATGCCGGGCGCCGCGATCGGCAGGGTGACCCGCAGGAAGGTCTGCGCCGGACCCGCGTAGAGGTCGCGCGCGGCCTCCTCCAGGCGCGGGTCCATGGACATCACGCGCGCCTTGACGGCGGTCACGACGAACGACAGACAGAACATGATGTGGGCGATCAGGATGGTCCAGAAGCCCAGCTCGGCGCCCATGTTGAGGAACAGGGTGAGCAGCGAGGCGGCCATCACGACCTCGGGCATCGCCATCGGCAGGAAGATCAGCGAGTTGATCGCGCCGCGTGCCCGGAAGCGGTAGCGGACGAGCGCGAAGGCGATCATCGTGCCGAGCACGACCGCGCCGACCGTGGCCCAGGCGGCGATCTGCAGCGAGAGGGTGAGGGACTCGCACATGTCGGCGACCCCGCAGGGGTCCTTCCAGGCGTCGAGCGAGAACTGCTGCCACGCGTAGTTGAAGCGCCCGTTCGGCTTGTTGAACGAGAAGGCCATCACCACGACGTTCGGCACGATCAGGTACGCGAGCGTGAGCAGGCCCGCGATGACGACGAGGTGCTGTCGGATCCAACGCATCAGACCAGGTCCTCCGTTCCCGCCCGGCGGATGTAGACGGTGACCATGAGCAGCACGATCGCCATGAGGATGAAGGAGAGGGCGGCGGCCGTCGGGTAGTCCAGGACGCGCAGGAACTGGGACTGGATGACGTTGCCGACCATCTTGGTGTCGGTGGAGCCGAGGAGTTCGGCGTTGACGTAGTCGCCGCTGGCCGGGATGAAGGTGAGCAGGGTGCCGGAGACGACGCCGGGCATCGACAGCGGGAAGGTCACCTTGCGGAAGGTGGTGGCGGGCGAGGCGTACAGGTCCCGCGCGGCCTCGTGGAGCCGCCCGTCGATCCGCTCCAGGGAGGTGTAGAGCGGCAGGATCATGAAGGGCAGGAAGTTGTAGGTGAGACCGCAGACCACGGCCATCGGGGTGGCGAGCACCCGGCTGCCCTCGGTCCAGCCCAGCCAGCTGGTCACGTCGAGGACGTGCAGCGTGTTGAGCGCGTCGACCACCAGGCTGTCGTCGGCCAGGATGGTCTTCCAGGCCAGCGTCCGGATGAGGAAGCTGGTGAAGAAGGGCGCGATGACGAGCACGAGCAGCAGATTGCGCCAGCGGCCGGCCTTGAAGGCGATCAGGTACGCCAGCGGGTAGCCGAGCAGCAGGCACAGCAGGGTCGCGGTGCCGGCGTAGAGCAGCGAGCGCACGAACTGCGGCCAGTACTCCTGGAAGGCCTCCCAGTAGGTCTGGAAGTGCCAGGTGACCTCGAAGCCCTTCTCCAGGGAGCCGGTCTGCACCGAGGTGGAGGCCTGGTAGACCATCGGCAGCGCGAAGAAGACGAGCAGCCACACGATGCCGGGCAGCAGCAGCCAGTACGGCACCAGCCGCTTGCGGGTGGAGGGCTTGCGCAGCAGCGGCTCCTCGGCCGGCGGCGCCTCCTCCTTCGTCAGGGTGGCGCTCATGCGGCGTCCTCCACCGTCTCGACGCCCGCGTCGATGTCCTGGGCGGCGTCGAGGCCGAAGGTGTGGGCCGGGTTCCAGTGCAGGACGACCTCGGCACCGGGCCGGAGTCCCGCGCGCCTGTCGACGTTCTGCTCGTACACGTGCAGCTCCGCGCCGGCCGGCGAGTTGACCACGTACTGCGTCGAGACGCCGATGAAGGAGGACTCGGCGATCCGGCCGGTCACCCGGTTGCGGCCGTCGGCGATCTCACCGGCGTCGTCGGCGTGCGTCAGGGAGATCTTCTCGGGCCGCACGCCGACCAGCACCTTGCCGCCCACCCGGACGGCGGAGGTACAGCGCTCACCCGGCACCCGGAGCTTGCCGCCGCCGGCGGTGACCAGGACGTCGGAGCCGGTCTCGGCGACCTCGGCCTCGATGAGGTTGGAGGTGCCGAGGAAGTTCGCGACGAAGGTGGTCTGCGGGTTCTCGTACAGGTCGGCGGGGTCGCCGAGCTGCTCGACCCGGCCGCCGTTCATCACCGCGACCGTGTCGGCCATGGTCATGGCCTCCTCCTGGTCGTGGGTGACGTGCACGAAGGTGATGCCGACCTCGGTCTGGATGCGCTTGAGCTCCAGCTGCATCTGGCGGCGCAGCTTGAGGTCGAGGGCGCCGAGCGGCTCGTCGAGGAGCAGCACCTGCGGGTGGTTGATGAGCGCGCGGGCGACGGCGACGCGCTGCTGCTGGCCGCCGGAGAGCTGGTGCGGCTTCTTGCGGGCGTGCTCGCCGAGCTGGACGAGTTCGATCATCTCGTCGACCTGCTTCTTCACCGACTTGATGCCGCGCCGGCGCAGGCCGAAGGCGATGTTCTCGAAGATGTCCATGTGCGGGAAGAGCGCGTAGGACTGGAAGACGGTGTTCACCGGCCGCTTGTACGGGGGGAGGTCGGTGACGTCGCGGTCGCCGAGGAAGACGGTGCCGGTGGTCGGGTCCTCCAGGCCGGCGATCATCCGCAGCGTGGTCGTCTTGCCGCAGCCGGAGGCGCCGAGCAGGGCGAAGAAGGAGCCCTGGGGGATGGTCAGGTCGAGCGGGTGGACGGCGGTGAAGGAGCCGTAGGACTTGCTGATGCCGGCCAGACGGACGTCGCCGCCGCCGTTCTTGTCAGTCTTAGCAGTCTTGTCAGTCATGGGTTGCTGTCCCGGGTTCGTGAAGGGGAGGGCGGACGGCCGGTCAGGCGCCGATGAGCTTGGCGAACTTCTCCTCGTACGCCGTCTCCTCGGCGCTGCTGAGCGAGCGGAAGGCGTGCGACTTCGCGGCCATCGCCTTGTCCGGGAGGATCAGGGTGTTGCTCGCGAGCTCGGGGTCGATCTTGGCGAGCTCGTCCTTCACGCCGTCGACCGGGCACACGTAGTTGATGTACGCGGCGAGCTGGGCGGCCACCGGGAGCTCGTAGTAGTAGTCGATGAGCTTCTCGGCGTTCGTCTTGTGCCGGGCGTTCGCCGGGACCAGCAGGTTGTCGCTGGAAGTGATGTAGCCGGCGGACGGGATGGCGAAGCGGATGTCCGGGTTGTCGGCCTGGAGCTGGATGACGTCGCCGGCCCAGGCGAGACAGGCCGCGAGGTCGCCCTTGTCGAGGTCCGAGGTGTAGTCGTTGCCGGTGAAGCGCCGGATCTGCTTCTTGTCGACGCCCTTCTGGAGGCGCCCGATCGCCGCGTCGTAGTCGGCGTCGGTGAACTTCCCCGGGTCCTTGCCCATGTCGAGCAGGGTCATGCCGACCGAGTCGCGCATCTCGGTGAGGAAGCCGACCCGGCCCTTGAGGGCGGGGTCGTCGAGGAGCTGGGTGACGGAGTCGACCTTCTTCCCGCCGGTCGCCTTCACGTTGTAGGCGATGACGGTGGAGATGCCGGTCCAGGGGTACGAGTAGGAGCGGCCCGGGTCCCAGTCGGGGCGGCGGAACTGCGACGACAGGTTGGCGTAGGCGTTCGGCAGGTGCGCCGGGTCCAGCTTCTGCGCCCAGCCGAGCCGGATGATCCGGGCGGCCAGCCAGTCGGTCACGCAGATCAGGTCGCGGCCGGTGTCCTGGCCGGCCGCGAGCTGCGGCTTGATCTTGCCGAAGAACTCGACGTTGTCGTTGATGTCCTCGGTGTACTTGACCTTGATCCCGGTCCGTTTGGCGAACGCCTCCAGCGTGGGGCGGGACTTCTCGTCCTCGCTGACGTCCATGTACTCGGTCCAGTTGGAGAAGGCGACGGTCTTCTCCTTGGCCGAGACGTCGATCGAGGCCGGCCCCTGGCCGTCCCGCTTGGCCGGCGGGATGCCGCAGGCGCTCAGCCCGGCGAGTCCGCCGAGGGTGAGCGCGCCGACGCCGCCCGCACGCAGCATCGAACGGCGGCTGAGGGCGCCCCGGCCGCTGGTGAGGCTGCGCCGTATGGCCGCCGTCTGCGCGGCCGACAGGCTGTCGGACTGGTACTGCTCCATGCGCTGTGCCCTTCCGGGTGGGTGTGGGTGTGCCGCTGGTCGGACGGCGCTGTTGCTATCGGTCCCCGAAGATCGTGCGGTGCCAGTCCTTCGCGGCGACCGCCGTGTTGTCGAACATCACGTGCTTCACCTGCGTGTACTCCTCGAAGGAGTACGCCGACATGTCCTTTCCGAAGCCCGAGGCCTTGTAGCCGCCGTGGGGCATCTCGCTGATGATCGGGATGTGGTCGTTGACCCAGACGCAGCCGGCCTTGATCTCGCGGGTCGCCCGGTTCGCCCGGAAGACGTCGCGGCTCCAGGCGGAGGCGGCGAGGCCGTAGGGGGTGTCGTTGGCGAGCCGGATGCCCTCGTCGTCGCCGTCGAAGGGCAGGGCCACCAGGACCGGCCCGAAGATCTCCGACTGCACGACCTCGCTGTCCTGCGGGGCGCCGGTGATCAGGGTGGGTCGGTAGTATGCGCCACTCTTCAGCTCGCCACCAGGGGCTTCGCCGCCGGTGACGACGGTCGCGTACGCCCGGGCCCGCTCCACGAAGCCGGCCACCCGGTCGCGCTGGGCGTGGCTGACGAGCGGCCCGAGGTCGGTCGACGGGTCGAAGGGGTCCCCGAGGCGCACCGTCTCCATCAGCTCGGCGACCCGGGCGACGAAGGCGTCGAACAGCGGCCGCTGGACGTACGCGCGGGTGGCTGCGGTGCAGTCCTGGCCGCTGTTGATCAGGGAGGCGGCGACGGCGCCGTGCGCGGCGGCCTCCAGGTCGGCGTCGTCGAAGACGAGGAACGGGGCCTTGCCGCCCAGCTCCAGGTGGAGCCGCTTGACGGTGGACGTGGCGATCTCCGCGACCCGCTTCCCGACGCCGGTGGAGCCGGTGAAGGAGGTCATGGCGACCCCGGGGTGTCCGACCAGGTGCTCGCCGGCGACCCGCCCGGCGCCGTTGACGATGTTGATCACACCGTCGGGAAGGCCGGCCTCGGTGGCCGCCTGGGCGAACATCAGCGAGGTCAGCGGGGTCAGCTCGGCCGGCTTGAGCACGACGGTGTTGCCGGCGGCGACGGCCGGCAGGATCTTCCAGGCGGCCATCTGCAGCGGATAGTTCCACGGGGCGATGGAGCCGACGACGCCGATCGCCTCGCGCCGTACGTACGAGGTGTGGTCGCCGGAGTACTCGCCGGCCGACTGGCCCTGGAGGTGCCGGGCGGCGCCCGCGAAGAAGGCGGTGTTGTCCACGGTGCCGGGCACGTCGAACTCGCGGGTGAGCTTGATGGGCTTGCCGCACTGGAGGGACTCCACCCGGGCGAACTCCTCGGCCCGCTCGGCGAGGACCCCGGCGAAGCGGTGCAGCGCGTCGGAGCGCTCGCCCGGGGTGGCGCCCGCCCAGCCCGGGAAGGCCTCGGTCGCGGCGGCCACCGCCGCGTCGACGTCGTCGGCCGAGGCGAGGGTGTACGTGAGGACGTTCTCGCCCGTCGCCGGGTCGACGACGCTGTGGTCCCGGTCCGAGGTTCCGGGGCGGAGCCGCCCGCCGATGTACTGCGCGCCGTCCGCGAAGCGGTCCGACACCTGGAAGCGGTTGCCCATGACGCTCTCCGTTGTTCCAGCTCGAGTTGAGTGCCGATCCTGGCAGAGGGCATCCCGTCCAACAAGTGATTCCGTTGTTGCCTTTTGGTTACGCGACGGATTCGGTCGATCAATGTGTCGAGGACGGCGGGAAAATGCCGTACGGACTGTCCGTGGCAACTGGAACAGTGGCCTGCATGAACGAACCGATCGCTCTCGACTCATTGAAACAGCAGGTCAGAAGCGGACAGCGGGTGAAGTGGCTGCACTTCTGGGGACACCGCCCGCACCCCTCCGGGCGTCTGTCGGCGAGCTGTCTGAGCCAGTGGTGGCCGGCGCCCTTCGTGGTGGACGGCGTGCGCTACGCGACCGCCGAGCACTGGATGATGGCGCACAAGGCGCGCCTGTTCGACGACCCGGAGGCGGAGCGGGCGGCCCTCGCCGCGGCCTCGCCGGCGCAGGCGAAGAAGGCCGGCCGGCTGGTGCGCGGCTTCGACGAGGAGGTCTGGCGGCGCGAGCGCTTCGGCATCGTCGTGGCGGGCAGCGTCCACAAGTTCGGCTCCGACGAGGCCCTGAAGGCCTTCCTGCTCGGCACCGGCACCCGGGTCCTGGTGGAGGCGAGCCCGGTGGACCGGATCTGGGGCATCGGTCTGGCGGCGGACGATCCGGCCGCCATGGCCCCGGACCGGTGGCGCGGTGAGAACCTGCTGGGCTTCGCCCTGATGGAGGCGCGCGAGCGGCTGCGGTGAGCGGGGCCGGCGACGGGCCCGGGGTCCGGGTCCGGGACCGGGACCGGAGACGACGACGGGGGCCGCGCGAGCGGCCCCCGTCCCAGGTCACGCGTAAGGCGCTAGAAGCGCTCCTCGACGACGAGCGAGGTGTCCCAGGGGTCCTTGCCGCTGTCCTCCCACTCGTCGGCGTTGGCGATGATCCAGCCGTAGAAGACGGCCATCACGATGCCGAGCACGATGCCGATGGCACCGAGGACGATGCCCGCGGTGGCCTGGCCGCTGTTGGTGGCCTCACCGCGCGACACCCGCTTCTTGCCGATGATGCCGAAGATCAGGGCGAGGACGCCGAGGAGCAGGCTGGGCAGCCCGTAGAAGCAGAAGATGGCCACGGCGATGATGCCGACGACCATGCCGGCCGTGCCGAGGCCGTTGGACGGGGCCTGGCCCCAGCCCGGCGGCTGACCGCCGTAACCCGCTCCGTAACCGGGGTACGGGGTGGGCGCCGACGCCGGCGGGTAGCCGTACCCGGGCGTGCCGGCCGCGGGCGTGGGCGTCGGTGTCGCGGTCGGGTACCCGAAGCCGCCCCCCGGCGCGGCGGGCGGCGGAGGCAGCTCGGCGCCCGGCATCGAGGCCATGGTCGGCTGGTCGTGGACCGTGGGCGGCGTGGGCTTGCTCAGCTCGACGCCGTCCTGGTTCGGCGGCGCCCACGGGTCCGCCGGCTGGTCTCTGTTCTCGGACATGTGCCTCCCCCATCGTGGTCACGCCATGCTACGACCTCCCCCGTCCGGGGGAACGCCCCGGTGTCCGGCCCCCGGCCTACGATGACCGGATGACCGACCTTCACGCCTTCATCGCGGGGCTGCCCAAGGCCGAGCTGCACGTCCACCACGTCGGCTCCGCCTCGCCCCGCATCGTCTCCGAGCTGGCGGCCCGTCACCCGGACTCCAAGGTTCCGACCGATCCCGAGGCCCTGACGGACTACTTCACGTTCACCGACTTCGCCCACTTCATCGAGGTCTATCTCTCCGTCGTGGACCTGGTCCGCACCCCGGAGGACGTGCGGCTGCTCACCTACGAGGTGGCCCGGGACATGGCCCGGCAGAACATCCGCTACGCGGAGCTGACCATCACCCCGTTCAGCTCGACCCGTCGCGGCATCGACGAGCGCGCCTTCATGGCCGCCATCGAGGACGCCCGGCTCGCGGCCGAGAAGGAGCTCGGCGTGGTGCTGCGCTGGTGCTTCGACATCCCCGGCGAGGCGGGTCTGGAGGCGGCCGAGGAGACGGCGCGGCTCGCCGTCGAGCTGCGGCCCGAGGGTCTGGTCTCGTTCGGTCTGGGCGGACCGGAGATCGGTGTGCCGCGCCCGCAGTTCAAGCCGTACTTCGACCGGGCGCGGGCGGCCGGGCTGCGGTCCGTGCCGCACGCCGGCGAGACCACCGGCCCGGAGACGGTCTGGGACGCGCTGAACGAGCTGGGCGCCGAGCGCATCGGCCACGGCACCAGCTCCGTCAAGGACCCGGAGCTGCTCAAGTACCTGGCGGAGCACCGGATCGCGCTGGAGGTGTGCCCCACCTCGAACATCGCGACCCGCGCCGTGGAGCGCCTGGAGGACCACCCGATCAGGCAGATGGTCGAGGCCGGGGTGCTCGTCACGATTAACAGCGACGACCCGCCGATGTTCGGCACGGACCTCAACAACGAGTACGCGGTGGCGGCCCGGCTGCTCGATCTGGACGAGCGCGGTCTCGCGGCGCTCGCGAAGAACGCGGTGGAGGCCTCCTTCCTCGACGAGGCAGGCAAGGCGCGGCTCACCGAGGAGATCGACACGTACACGGAGCGCTGGCTGTCGGCCTGACGCCCGGGAGAATGGGGCCATGAACCCCGTCACTGTCGTAGGCCACCGCGGCGACCCGTACCGCGTCCGCGAGAACACCGTCCCCTCGATCGTCTCGGCGTTCGAGCGGGGCGCGGACGCGGTGGAGGTCGACGTCCGGCTGACCGCGGACGGCGTCCCGGTCCTGCTGCACGACGACACCCTGAAGCGGCTGTGGGGGTTCGACCGGCCGCTGTCCGCGGTGCCCCTGGCCGAGCTGCGGGAGCTCACCGAGGACGGGGTGCCGACGCTGCGCGAGGCGCTGATCGCGGCGGGCCCGCACCGGCTGATGCTGGACCTGCCCGGCGGGAACACCGCCTCGGTGCGGACGATCGTCGACACGGTGCGCGAGTGCGGCGCGGGCGAGCGCGTCTACTACTGCGCGGGCGGCACGGCCATGCTCGACGTGCGGGCCGCCGACCCGGGCGCGGAGATCGCACTGACCTGGAACTCGCTGGCGCCGCCGCGCCCGGTGCTGCTCGACGCGGTGCGCCCGAGGTGGCTCAACTACCGCTTCGGCCTTGCGAGTCGGCAGCTGGTCGAGCGGGTGCACCGGGCCGGGCTGCTTGTCTCGGTGTGGACCCCCGACACGAAGCGGAACTTGCGTAAGCTGATCGGGAACGGGGTCGATTCGATCACGACCAATCGGGTCGACGCGCTGGCCGCCGTCTTGCGAAAGGGCCGTGGATGAACGAGCCGTCGATGAACGACAGGATCCGCACCGACATCGCGCACAACGCGCGCGTGTGGAACTACTGGCTCGGCGGCAAGGACAACTACCCGGTGGACCGGGCGGTCGGCGACCGGGTGACCGCCCTCCATCCCGGTATCGGCGCGGTCGCCCGCGCGGACCGCGCGTTCCTGGGCCGGGCGGTGACCCAGCTGACCGCCGAGGCCGGCATCCGCCAGTTCCTGGACATCGGCACCGGACTGCCGACCGCCGACAACACCCACGAGGTCGCCCAGCGGATCGCGCCGGACTCCCGGATCGTCTACGTCGACAACGACCCGATCGTCCTCACCCACGCCCGCGCGCTGCTCACCGGGACCCCGGAGGGCGCCACGGAGTACGTGGACGCGGACGCCCGGGACCCCGAGCGGATCCTCGCGGCGGCCGCCGGCACGCTCGACCTCACCCGCCCGGTCGCGGTGCTGATACTGGGCATCCTCAACTTCGTCCTGGACCTCGACGAGGCACGCGCGGTGGTCCGGACCCTCATGGCCGCGGTGCCGTCCGGGAGTTACCTGGTCGTCACCCATCCGACGTACGACCCCGAGGTGGGCGGCGAGGCCAACGTGGCGGCCATGGAGTTCTGGAACGCCAACGCCACCCCGCCGATCACCGCCCGCAGCCGCGCCGAGTTCGCCTCCTTCCTCGACGGCCTCGACGTCCTGGAGCCGGGCATCGTGTCCTGCGCCCGCTGGCGGGCGCCGGAGGCGGCGGACGTGGCCCAGTACGGCGCGGTGGCCCGCAAGCCCTGAGGCCCTCCAGGGCCAGCCGGCGGGCGCGAGGTGTGGGGCAGGACCGGTGGCCGCTGGGGCTGCGACGCGGCCATCGCCTCGACCGCCACGGCGAGCGGACCCCGGTCTACAGCGTCAACTCGACCGACGCCAAGGGCCAGGACATGAACAAGGTGGCGATGGCTCTCATGCCGGCGACGTACGGGCTGCCGTCGGCGTGACCGGCTCCGGGGCTTCGAGGGCCTCCAGGGCTTGGAGGGCTTCGAGGCGCTTGATGAGGCGGCGGACGGCGAGCAGCGGCAGGATGCCGAAGACCCCGAAGGACATGTCGATCACCGACCACCAGAAGGGGATGTCGCGGACCGGCCCGCAGATCAGGGCGAGCGGGATGATGCCGACGCAGGCGATCATGCCGAACTCGATGACCCAGATGTTGCGGACCGGGTCGCGGTAGGGCCCGTAGAAGGCGACGGCGATGACAAGGTGGGCGAAGGCCAGCCAGTCGGTGCCGTAGAGGAGGTACGGGGCCTGGGCATCGGCCCCCTCCACGCCGGTCCGCACCCGGGATATCCACTCGGCGAGGCCGGGGAAGACGTCGGCGACCGGGGCGGCCCAGCCGTCCAGGGCCCCGTCGACCAGGCGGAGTTCGGTGACCAGCGGGAACGCGGTGGCCCCGCTGAGCACCAGACAGACGATGAAGACGACCAGCCAGACGCGGATGCGCTTGAGGAGGGCTCTGGGCCCGTTCGTGTCGCTCATGGAAGGCAGCGTACGCCTCTCATGAACGCGTTCAAAAACGGGCCCCCCGAGTGAGCCGGCGCGCCACCGCGTGCGAGACGACGGTGGCCCCGCCCGCGAGCGCGAGTCCGACCACCACGTCCCGGCCCCGGGTGGGCCGCAGCACCCCGGCGCGGCGCAGCCGGCCGCGCGCCCAGAGGGTGAAGGGGATGACGAGCAGCGGCGAGGTGACCGAGCCGGGAGTCACCCCGCGGACGGCGGCGGCCTGCGCGAGATGCACCAGGCCGTGCAGGCCGAAGCCGTTCAACGCGCCCTGATAGAAGGCGGACCGCCCGCCCGTGCGGTGTCCGGCGACGGCGGCGGAGCCGACGATCGCGGCCATCACGCCGACGGCGGCCCGGAATTCACGGTCGTCGACCGAACCGAGCGCCTTCCACACCGCCTCCGGCGCACCCGGGAAGCGCTCTCGGAGCAGCGGCAGGTTCTCCCGCATCCAGCGCGGCCCGTACACCACCTCCTCGGTGTCGTGCAGCGCCCAGGCGGCGAACAGTCCATAGGTGACGGCTGAGTCGATCCCCGTATCGGTCATGCGTACGGCTTATCACGCGCGCGTGGATCAGGACTCCCGGATCGCGCGGAGCAGCGCCGCCCCGTCGGGCGCGGCCGCCACCGACGGGCGCGGCCCCGGCGCCCTGTCGGTCAGGGTGCCGGGGCCGCGTCGCGGGGCCGGGAAGGGTCAGCCGAGCGAGGTCATCACGTGCTTGATGCGCGTGTAGTCCTCGAAGCCGTACGCCGAGAGGTCCTTGCCGTAGCCGGACTTCTTGAAGCCGCCGTGGGGCATCTCGGCGACCAGCGGGATGTGGGTGTTGATCCACACGCAGCCGAAGTCGAGCGCCTTGGACATGCGCATCGCGCGGGAGTGGTCCTTCGTCCAGACCGAGGACGCCAGGGCGTACTGGACGCCGTTGGCGAAGTCGAGGGCCTGGGCCTCGTCGGTGAAGGACTGGACCGTGATGACGGGGCCGAAGACCTCGTTCTGGATGATCTCGTCGTCCTGCTTGAGGCCGGAGACGACGGTCGGGGCGTAGAAGTAGCCCTTGTCGCCGACCCGGTGGCCGCCGGCCTCGACCTTGGCGTGCGCCGGGAGGCGGTCGATGAAGCCGGAGACCTGCTTCAGCTGGTTGGCGTTGTTGAGCGGGCCGTAGAGCACGTCCTCGTCGTCCGGCTGACCCGTCTTCGTCTCGGCGGCGGCCTTGGCGAGGGCGGCGACGAACTCGTCGTGGATGGACTCGTGCACGAGCACGCGGGTGGCGGCGGTGCAGTCCTGGCCGGCGTTGAAGAAGCCGGCGACGGAGATGTCCTCGACGGCCTTCTCGATGTCGGTGTCCTCGAAGACGACGACCGGGGCCTTGCCGCCGAGCTCCAGGTGGACGCGCTTGACGTCCTTGGACGCCGACTCGGCGACCTGCATGCCGGCCCGGACCGAGCCGGTGATGGAGGCCATCGCCGGGGTCGGGTGCTCGACCATGGCGCGGCCGGTCTCGCGGTCGCCGCAGATGACGTTGAAGACGCCCTTGGGGACGATCTGGCCGATGATCTCGGCCATCAGGACGGTCGACGCCGGGGTGGTGTCCGAGGGCTTCAGGACGACCGTGTTGCCCGCGGCGAGCGCCGGGGCGAACTTCCACACGGCCATCATCATCGGGTAGTTCCACGGCGCGACCTGGGCACAGACGCCCACCGGCTCGCGGCGGACGATCGAGGTCATGCCCTCCATGTACTCGCCGGCCGAGCGGCCCTCCAGGAGCCGGGCGGCACCCGCGAAGAAGCGGATCTGGTCCACCATCGGCGGGATCTCCTCGCTCGCGGTGAGGGCGACCGGCTTGCCGGTGTTCTCGACCTCGGCGGCGATCAGGTCCTCGGCGCGCTCCTCGAAGGCGTCCGCGATCTTCAGGAGGACCTTCTGGCGCTCGGCGGGCGTGGTGTCGCGCCAGGCGGGGAAGGCGGCCGCGGCGGCCTCCATCGCGGCGTCGACGTCGGCCTGGCCCGACAGCGGGGAGGTGGCGTACACCTCGCCGGTGGCCGGGTTGATCACGTCGATCGTGCGGCCGTCGGCCGCGTCCCGGAACTCCCCGTTGATGTAGTTGCGCAGCCGGCGCAGCTCGGTGGTCACTTGCCACCCCTCCTGTCACGTTCTGTCTCCGCACTCCGTCGTGCGGCGTCCCGATGTGCGAGACACCTCAGCCTAGTCGGTCCACTGACGCTTTCAACAGGCCCGACCCTCGCCAACTTCGGATTCAGTGTGATCGAGAGCCTTGAACAACGAATTTCATCGCTTCGGGGTTGCGAGAACGACAGGTTCGGTGCACAGTGAAGTCGTGGCCAGTCGAAGCACAGACTCCAGAACCGGAAGCGGTTCGTCCCCGACGATCGACGCCGTCTCCCTGGCGATCATCGAACAGCTCCAGCAGGACGGGCGCCGTCCCTATGCCGCCATCGGCAAGGCCGTCGGCCTGTCCGAGGCGGCCGTACGGCAGCGCGTCCAGAAGCTGCTCGACCAGGGCGTCATGCAGATCGTCGCCGTCACCGACCCGCTCACCGTGGGATTCCGGCGCCAGGCGATGGTCGGCATCAACGTCGAGGGTGACCTGGATCCGGTTGCGGACGCGCTGACGGCCATGGCCGAGTGCGAGTACGTGGTGATGACCGCGGGCTCCTTCGACCTCATGGTGGAGGTCGTCTGCGAGGACGACGACCACCTCCTGGATGTGATCAACAAGCGCATCCGCACCCTCCCCGGGGTGCGCTCCACCGAGAGCTTCGTCTACCTGAAGCTCAAGAAGCAGACCTATATGTGGGGAACCCGATAGCCGTGAGCAAGGACCTCTCGAAGACCGCCTACGACCACCTGTGGATGCACTTCACCCGCATGTCGTCGTACGAGCACAGCCCCGTCCCCACCATCGTCCGCGGTGAGGGCACCTACATCTACGACGACAAGGGCAGGAAGTACCTCGACGGCCTCGCCGGCCTGTTCGTGGTCCAGGCCGGTCACGGCCGCACCGAGCTCGCCGAGACGGCCCGCAAGCAGGCCGAGGAGCTCGCCTTCTTCCCGGTGTGGTCCTACGCCCACCCCAAGGCCGTCGAGCTCGCCGAGCGCCTCGCCAACGAGGCCCCCGGCGACCTGAACAAGGTGTTCTTCACCACCGGCGGCGGCGAGGCCGTCGAGACCGCCTGGAAGCTCGCCAAGCAGTACTTCAAGCTGGTCGGCAAGCCCACCAAGTACAAGGTCATCTCGCGTGCGGTCGCCTACCACGGCACCCCGCAGGGCGCCCTGTCCATCACCGGTCTGCCCGGTCTGAAGGCCCCCTTCGAGCCGCTGGTGCCCGGCGCCCACAAGGTGCCGAACACCAACATCTACCGCGCCCCGATCTTCGGCGACGACCCGGAGGCCTTCGGCCGCTGGGCCGCCGACCAGATCGAGCAGCAGATCCTCTTCGAGGGCCCCGACACCGTCGCGGCCGTCTTCCTGGAGCCGGTGCAGAACGCCGGCGGCTGCTTCCCGCCGCCGCCCGGGTACTTCCAGCGGGTCCGCGAGATCTGCGACCAGTACGACGTGCTGCTCGTCTCCGACGAGGTCATCTGCGCCTTCGGCCGCCTCGGCACCACCTTCGCCTGCGACAAGTTCGGCTACGTGCCGGACATGATCACCTGCGCGAAGGGCATGACCTCGGGCTACTCCCCGATCGGCGCGTGCATCGTCTCCGACCGCCTGGCCGAGCCGTTCTACAAGGGTGACAACACCTTCCTGCACGGCTACACCTTCGGCGGCCACCCGGTGTCCGCCGCCGTCGGCCTCGCCAACCTCGACATCTTCGAGAAGGAGAAGCTGAACCAGCACGTCCTCGACAACGAGGGCAACTTCCTCTCCACGCTGCAGAAGCTGCACGACCTGCCGATCGTCGGCGACGTCCGCGGCAACGGCTTCTTCTACGGCATCGAGCTGGTCAAGGACAAGGCCACCAAGGAGTCGTTCAACGACGAGGAGACCGAGCGCGTCCTGTACGGCTTCCTCTCCAAGGCGCTCTTCGACAACGGCCTGTACTGCCGTGCCGACGACCGCGGCGACCCGGTCATCCAGCTGGCTCCGCCGCTGATCTCGGACCAGTCCACGTTCGACGAGATCGAGCAGATCCTCCGCGCCACCCTCACCGAGGCGTGGACCAAGCTCTGACGGTCCCGCAGCATCACACCGCCCTCACGGTGTGCCCCCGGCCCGGGCATGCCGCCATCCGAGTGGATGGCGGCGGCCCGGGCCGCGTGCTGTCCGTACAAGCGGATCTGAATCCTTACGGTGCCGAGTGACCCACGTGACCCACAGGCCCGTCTCCTCGTTCCCCCGTACGGGGGAACTCACGACAGATCCGACATCGAGGTGTACGCGATGGTGGCCCCACCGGACAACGACGTGCTCTGGGCGCGTTCCCTGCGCTGCGCCCTGGGCGGCTCGGACGTGCTGACCGGAGTGTCCGTCGGCGCGCGCGAAGGCGAGATCCTCGCCGTCACCGGACCCCGCGGCAGCGGCAAGACCACCCTGCTGCGCTGCCTGTCCGGCCAGACCGTCGCCCAGGAGGGCGAGGTCTGGTTCAACAGCGCCCCCGTGCACACCATGAGCCGGGCCCAGCGCGAACGGCTGCGGCGCGAGCGCTTCGGCTGGATCGACCCCGAGCCCGGGCTCGTCCCCGAACTCACCGGCTGGGAGAACGCCGCCCTGCCGCTGCTGCTCCGCGGCGTGTCCCACCGGGCCGCCCGCACCGCCGCCGTCGAGTGGCTGGAGCGGCTCGACACCGGCGCCGCCGCCAGGCAGCGCCCGCACGCCCTCACCCAGTCGCAGCGCCAGCGGATCGCGATCGCCCGCGCCCTGGTCACCACCCCCTCGGTGCTGTTCGCCGACGAGCCGACCGCGACCCTGCACCGCGCCGACGGCGCTCAGGTGCTGCGCACGCTGACCGCCGCGGCCCGCTCGCACGGCATCACCGTGCTGCTCGCCAGCGGCGACCCCGAGGTCGCCGCGCTCGCCGACCGCACGGTCGCGCTCCTCGACGGGCGCCGCGTCGGCGCCGTACCGCCGGCCACCGGGGCGGAGGGCGTCACCGCGTGCTCGCTCTCCGTCTAGTCCGCGGAACCCACCCCGTCGTGCAGCTGCGCCGCCTGCTCGTCGCCGCGGCCGCCGCCGGGGTGGGCTTCCTGCTCCTGTGCACCCTCGGCTACGCCGTCGGCCACCCCCGGGACTCCTCCGCCGCCGTGCTGCGCCTGCTGTGGTGCGCGCTGCCGCTCGCCGCGACGGTGCAGTTCGCGGTCGCGGTGGCCCGCACCGACCCCAGCATCCGGCCGCGCCCCGGCCTGTCCGCGATCGGCCTCGGCCCGGCCCGGCTCACCGCGATCGCCGCGACCTCCACCGCCGTCGCCTGCACCCTCGGCTCGGCCGTCGCCCTGCTCTTCTATCTGCATCTGCGCGGCGACATCACCGGTCTGCCCTTCGACGGCGCCGCCGCAGAGCTGCTCGCCGCCGACCAGCCCCTCCCGCTCGCCGCGGCCCTCACCCTCCTCGCCGTCGTCCCGGTGGCGGGCGCCACCGCGGCCGGCCTCGCGCTGCGCCCGCGGAAGGCCGCGGAGACCCCCGCCGTACGGTCCGCGACCGCGGGCCTGCCCTGGGGCGTGGCCCTGCTCGCCGTGGGCCTGGCCGTCGAGACGTACGCGGCCCGCGGCGACGGCGGCGGGGTCCTGGCCGGCTGGGTGCTCACCGCGGTCGGCCTGGCGATGGCCGGCCCCGGCATCACCCACGGCTGCGGCCGCCTGCTCCAGCTGGTCCGCCCCGGCGCCGTACGCCTGCTCGCCGGCCGCGTTCTCATGGACGAGGCCCGCCGCATCGGCCGCCCGCTGGGCGTGGTCTCCGCGGTCGGCTCCGGCGCGGTCGCCGGCTACGCGCTGTACGGCGGCGAGCTCGGCCCGCTGTCCTGGCTCGGCGTGACCGTGGTCGTCGGCTGCACCACCGCGACGCTGCTCTCCGCCGCCCTGGAGTCCAAGCAGGCCCGCACCCACACCACCGAGGCCCTCCTCCGCCTCGGCGCCCCACCCACGGTCCTGCGCACCACGGCGCTGCTGCGGGCGGGCGTGCTGCTCGCGGTGTTCGTGCCGCTGACGTGGGCGGTGGGGGCGCTGGCGGCGGTGCCGTTGCGGGGCTGAGGCCTGAGGCCCCCTGCGGGGCCCGAGGGATCGGGGGCCTAGGCCGCGCCCCGCCGGACAGGCCCGGCGGCGGCCCCCGGCCTATCGTGGGCCCATGACCCAGCCCCTGGGGAGGCCGGCCCGGCCGCGCGGGCACGAGCGGGAGATCCACTCCCTCGACGAGTTCGACGCGGCGCTCGGCGCACGCGGCTCGCTGCGCGGGCACCGGATCCAGTCGGTGGACCTCACCGACCGCACGTTCGCGCTGCTCGCCGAGTCGACGGCCGACGCCGTGTTCCTGGGCTGCGCGATGGCGCCGGAGGCGGCGGCGAAGGTGCGGGCCGACGGGGCGCTGGTGTTCCCGCCCGTGCCGGACCTGCCGTTCGACCCGTACCGGGCCCGGCTCTACTCCCCCGACGAGCTCTACGAGGGCATCGCGGGCCGGCCGTACGAGGAGACCCCGGACGCCCGCTCGTACGCCTGGTTCCGGCGGACCCGCGGGGACGGCGACATCTTCTCCTCGATGCTGCGCTCGCTCCACGACGACGCGATCTCGGACGCCCTCGACGAGGCGCTGGCCGGCGCGCGGGTGGTGGGCGTGATGGGCGGGCACGCGATGGGCCGGGGCAGCGCGGAGTACGCGGGCGCGGCCCGGCTGGGCCGCTCGCTGACCCGGGCGGGCCTGACGGTGGCGACGGGCGGCGGCCCCGGCGCCATGGAGGCGGCGAACCTCGGCGCCTACGCCGCCCCGCTGCCCGACCCGGTCCTCGGCGAGGCCCTGGAACTCCTGGCGAAGGCCCCGTCCTTCACGCCGTCGGTCACCGACTGGGCGCGGGCCGCCTTCGAGGTACGGGCCCGGTGGCCGCGCGGCGGCGACTCGGCCGGCATCCCGACCTGGTTCTACGGCCACGAGCCGCCGAACGCCTTCGCGTCGCGGATCGGCAAGTACTTCGCCAACGCGACCCGCGAGGACGGGCTGCTCGCCCGCTCGACGGCGGGCGTGGTGTTCCTGCCGGGCGCGGCCGGCACGGTCCAGGAGATCTTCGACAACGCGACCCCGAACTACTACGCCTCCCACGGCGCCCCGACCCCGATGGTCCTGGTGAACCGCGCCCACTGGACCGACCGCCTGCCGGCCTGGCCGCTCCTCACGGCCCTCGCCGAGGGCCGCGCGATGGCGGCGCGGGTCGCGCTCGTCGACTCGATCGACGAGGCGCCTCAGGCGCTTGAACGGCTGGCCGCCGCCGCGTAGTCGGTCCCGTAGCGGGTCGCGTCCATGATCGGCCCGGCGAGCGCCCACCCGTCGAGTTCGGTGTCCCGTTCCGGGACGTCCTGCCCGAGGACGCCCTGCGCGGCCCGGAGGAGACGGCACGCCGTCCCCGGCTCGTACAGGTTGAGATGGTGCTGGTCGGGCATCCGGATCACGGTGCCCGATTCGAACCGGTCGTTCGAGATGACGCCGGTCCCGGTCGGCGCGAACACGATCGCGAGCCGCGGCCGTTCCCGGCGCGACCGGTCCGCGGACCAGAACGCGAGCGTCAGCCGGCAGTCCTCGTAGGCGGGCCGCGCCCGCTGCCGCACGGTCCACAGCCAGGGCGTCCCGTCCACGACGAGGGTGCGCAGGCGTCGGTCGTTCTTCACGGGCGACAAGGTAACAGGGGGAATTCGGTTGGCCGGAGGAACGGCGGCGGGCACAATCCCGGGCGATGGATGTGTTCGTGTGCGCCGGGTGCGGCGCGGAACTGACGGTGCCGCTGGCGCGGGTCCCGCTTCCGGTCGAGGCCCATTTCTCCTACGGGCACGGTGTGATGCCGCAGCTGATGGCGCCGGGCACCTATGCCGTGGATCCGGAACCGTCGGGGCCGCCGTTCCGGCCCTGGGAGGAGATCGGGGAGGCGGAGGCGGCGGCCCGCGGGCTGTTCGCGCCGGTCTATCCGCTGTCCTTCGGGGCGCGGGACCGGATCGTCGTGGCGCCGGGCGACGTCCGCGGGACGCGGCTGATCCCGGAGCACTCGGGCAACTCCTGTCTCGGCATGTGCGTGGGCGACCAGCCCAGCATGGCCTGCACGGCCTGCGGGCTGCTCGTGGCCTCGCGGGTGGACGACTGCGGTCTGTGGCAGGCGGTGTGGATCGAGCCCAACGCGGTACGCCGGGTGGCCACCGGACTTCCCGTCCCTGCCCGGGAGTTGGAGCCGCTGGCGCCGATCGATCCGCTCGGCGGCTGGAGCGACGCGTGGCAGGCCGCGACCGGAACGGCCCTGGCCGATCTCCTCGTCGCCTCGGGGGGCGCTCCGCTCGCCCTGCCCGACGGCCTGCTCTCCGAGGTGTTCGGGGCACCGCTGGACACCCTGCTGCCACCCGGGCCACCGCCGAAGCGCGTGGGCCTGGCCGGTCCCGGGCGGCCCGGCGGCGGTCTGGACATCGCCCTCGTCCCGTACGACCGAGTCACCGGCGAGCCCTGGCGTCCGGCGGGCGGCGCCGTGCCCGTACCGCTGCCCGACGGCGTGTGGGCGTATCTCGCGCTGCCCGGCGAGACCTGGCCGCTTCCGGCGTCGGGCACCCTGCCGGACGGCGTGCTCCGCGACGACTACCCGCTGCCGGACCACCCCTGGTACGTCTTCCGGCCGGACCACCATGCCTTCCGCGCCACCCTCGCCCGGCGGCCCGAGGTTCGCGAGCCGTGGCTGCGCGCCCTGTTCGACCGGGGGTTCTAGGGCGCGTCCTCCTCAAGGACCACCACGTCCTCCGCCCGGAACTCCACGTCCACCTCCGCGCCCTCCGTCGGCGCGTCCCGCAGCGCGAACTCCGCCTCCAGGGGCGGGCCTTCGGCCGGGCGGAGGGTGACGGCGACGTGGTCGCCGCGGAAGGTGCGGGAGACCACCCGGCAGGCGAGCCCCTCGCCGGGGGCGGTGAGGCGGACGCCGGCGGGACGGACCAGGAGGCGGCGCTCACCCTGGGGGGAGCCGTCCGGGACGGGGATCTTGCCCCAGGGGGTGTCCGCGGCGGCGCCGCTCACCGTGGCCGGGACGACGTTGTCGAAGCCGAGGAAGCGGGCGACGAACTCGGAGGCGGGGTGTCGCCAGACGTCGACGGGCGTGCCGGTCTGGGCGATCCGGCCCTCGTTCATGACGACGACCCGGTCGGCGAGGGCGAAGGCCTCGCCCTGGTCGTGGGTGACGGCGAGCACCGTCGTCCCCAACCGGGCGAACAGCGCGCGGAGTTCGACGACGAGCCGTTCCCGCAGTCCGCGGTCGAGCTGCCCGAGCGGCTCGTCCAGCATCAGCAGGCGGGGCCGCGGCGCGAGCGCCCGGGCCAGCGCGACGCGCTGCTGCTCGCCGCCGGACAGCGCGGACACGGCCCGCCGTCCGGCCCCGGGCAGTCCGACGAGATCGAGCAACTCGGCGACCCGTGCGCCCTGTTCGCCCTTGGGCACGCCGTGCATGCGCAGCCCGAAGGCGACGTTCCCGGCGACGTCCCGCTGTGGGAACAGCTGGTGGTCCTGGAACATCAGGCCGACCCCGCGCCGGTGCACCGGCACTCCTGCCTGGTCGGCGCCGCCGAGCAGCACCCGGCCCGCGTCCAGCGGCTGGAGCCCGGCGACCGCCCGCAGCAGTGTCGACTTGCCGCTGCCGCTGGGACCCAGGACGCAGACGATCTCGTGCTCGGCGACCTCCAGGTCCACCGCGTCGAGCACGACCCGGTCCCCGAACCGTACGGTCGCGCCGGTCAGCGAAAGCATCAGAACTCCCCCGAGGTCCGGTCGGAGCGCAGCCGTTCCAGGAGCAGCAGGGACACCGCGCACACCACCATCAGAATCGTCGAAAGGGCCATCGCCTGGCCGTAGTTGAGCTCACCGGGCCGGCCGAGCAGCCGCGCCACGGCGACCGGCAGGGTCGGGTTGTCGGGCCGTGCGATGAACACGGTCGCCCCGAACTCGCCGAGTGACACCGCGAACGCGAACCCGGCGGCGATCAGCAGCGCCCGCCGCACCATCGGCAGGTCGACCTCCCGCCAGGCCCGCCACGGCGACGCCCCGAGCACCGCCGCCGCCTCCCGCAGCCGCTCGTCCACGGCCCGCAGCACCGGCAGCATGGTCCGCACCACGAACGGCACCCCGACGAGCGCCTGCGCCAGCGGTACGAGGATCCAGGCGGCCCGCAGGTCGAGCGGCGGCTCGTCGAGGGTGATGAGGAATCCGAAGCCGACCGTCACCGCGGACACCCCGAGCGGCAGCATCAGCAGCGCGTCGAAGCCGCGCACCAGCCGCCCCGCCCGCCGGGTGAGCGCCGCCGCGGCGAGCCCGCCGATGACGACGGCGATGCCGGTCGCGGCAAGGGCGTACTGCAGCGAGTTCACGATCGTGTCGGTCAGCGGCACGAGGAAGGTGCCGCCCTCGTCGACGTGTCCGAGGGCCCGGTAGTAGTCCAGGCCGTAGCCGTCGGAGGTGGCGAGGGAGCGCTCCACGAGCACGCCGAGCGGGGCGAGGATCAGCAGCGCCACGGACAGCAGGACGCCGCCGAGCAGCGCCCACTGGCCCGCGCCCTGGGGCGGGCGGGCGGTGCGCTCCGCCGGGACGAGGCGCAGCGCCGTCTCCCGGCGCCGTACCACGCGCGCGTGCACCGCGAGGATGGCGCCGACGGCGACGAACTGCACCATGGTGAGCACGGCGGCCGTGGACAGCTGGAGCCGGTCGGCGGTCTGCCGGTAGATCTCGGTCTCCAGGGTGGAGTACGCGGGGCCGCCGAGGATCTGCACGATGCCGAAGGAGCTCGCGGTGAACAGGAACACCATGAGCGCGGCGGCGGCGACCGACGGCCCGAGCGCGGGCAGCGTCACCGTCCGCCAGGCCCGCCACCGGGACGCGCCGAGGACCCGGGCGGCCTCCTCCTGGCGCGGGTCGAGCTGCGACCAGAGGCCGCCGACGGTCCGGACGACGACCGCGTAGTTGAAGAAGACATGGGCGAGCAGGATCGCCCACACCCCGGTGTCGAGCCGCAGCCCCCACCAGTCGTCGAGCAGCCCGCGCCGCCCGACCAGGGCCAGGAACGCCGTGCCGACCATCACCGTCGGCAGCACGAACGGCACCGTGACCACGGCCCGCAGCACCCGCTTGCCGGGGAAGTCGAACCGCGCGAAGACATACGCGCCGGGCAGCGCGACAAGGAGGGTGAGCGCCGTGGAGGCGAGCGCCTGCCACAGCGTGAACCACAGGACGTCGAGGATCTCCGGCCGGCTCAGCGTCTCGCCGAACCGCCCGAGCTCCCACCGCCTGTCCGGCCTGAGCCCGCGCTCCACGATGGAGACGACGGGCCAGGCGAAGAACACGGCGAAGAACACGACGGGCAGGACCATCAGTCCGAGCCGCGTCGCGCTCCCCGCCGCGCTCCCCGAGCGCCTGATGCGGGCTACTTCAGGACGAGCGAGGTCCACTGCTGGATCCACTGGTCACGGTTGTCGGCGATCTTCTTAGGCTCCATCGTCTCGGGCTTGTCGATCACCACACCGTGCTTGGTGAACAGCTCCGGGAGCGTCGCGTCGCTCGTCACCGGGTTGACGAACATCTGCAGCGGCATGTCGTCCTGGAACTTCTTCGAGATGAGGAAGTCGATCAGCTTCTTGCCGCCCTCGGGGTTCTTCGCCCCGTTCAGCAGGCCCGCGAACTCGGTCTGGCGGAAGCAGGTGCCGGTGGACACGCCGGTCGGCGCGACCTTCGGCTGGGGCTCCGCGTACAGCACCTCGACCGGCGGGGAGGAGGCGTACGACACGACGAGCGGGCGGTCGCCCTTGGCCTTCTTGCCGCCGGCCGAGCCGGAGAACTCCTGGTTGTAGGCGAGCTCCCAGCTGTCGACGGTCTTCACACCGTTGGCCTTGAGCTTCTTCCAGTAGTCCTGCCAGCCCTCGTCCCCGTACTTCGCGGCCGTGCCGAGCAGGAAGCCGAGGCCCGGGGAGGACCGCTCCGGGTTCTCCGTGACGAGCAGGTCCTTGTACTGCGGCTTCGCCAGGTCGTCGAAGGTCTGCGGCGGCGCCAGCTTCCTGTCCGCGAAGTACTGCTTGTCGTAGTTGACGCAGATGTCGCCGGAGTCGATCGGCGTGACCCGGTGCTGCTCCTTGTCGAGCTGGAGCGACGCCGGGATCCGGTCCAGGCCCTGGGCCTCGTACGGCACGAAGATGCCGTTGTCGAGGGTGCGGGACAGCAGCGTGTTGTCCACGCCGAAGAAGACGTCGCCCTGCGGGGAGCCCTTGGTCAGGATCTCCTTGTTGACGGCCTCGCCGGCGTCGCCGCTCTTGAGCACCTTGACCGTGAGACCGGTCTGCCTGGTGAACTCCGCGAGCACCTCCTTGGAGGCGTTGAAGGAGTCGTGGCTGACGAGGGTCACGGTCTTCGGCATGGGCTGGTCGGTCTTGCCGGCCGCCTCCCGCACGTCGTCCGTGCCGCACGCGGCGAGGGTCGAGACGCCGAGCGCCGCGACGAGCGCGGCGGCGGCCGCCTTCCTGATGTTCACGTGAATGTCCTCCTGGGTGTGACCAGAAGGAGACGCGGCCCTGCCCGCGTCCGGGGAGACCGGGCGCGGGCAGGGCGCAACAGCTCGAGTTACGACCGAACTTCCTACCCAGAATGACCTGGGCAAGGTTCAGAGGGTCTGCGGTCTACGGTTACCGCACTCTCAGCGCTGTGGCGCTCCCCTGTCGGAATATGAAGATGTGTTCGAGCTCAGACTACAAGGTCAGCGCTCGGCGGCGGCCAGCTGTCCACAGGCGCCGTCGATCTCCTGACCGCGGGTGTCACGGACGGTGACCGGAACGCCGTGGCGGGCGATCGCCTCGACGAAGGCCTTCTCGTCCTCCGGGCGGGACGCCGTCCACTTGGACCCGGGCGTCGGGTTCAGCGGGATGAGGTTGACGTGCACCCGCTTGCCCTTGAGGAGGCGGCCGAGGAGGTCGCCGCGCCAGGCCTGGTCGTTGATGTCGCGGATCAGCGCGTACTCGATGGAGATCCGGCGGCCCGACTTCTCCGCGTACTCCCACGCGGCGTCGAGGACCTCGCGCACCTTCCAGCGGGTGTTCACCGGCACCAGGGTGTCGCGCAGCTCGTCGTCCGGCGCGTGCAGCGACACCGCGAGCCGGCACTTGAAGCCCTCGTCGGCGAACCGCAGCATCGCGGGCACCAGACCGACGGTGGACACGGTGATCCCGCGCTGTGACAGGCCCAGGCCGTCCGGCTCGGGGTCCGTGAGGCGGCGGATCGCGCCGACGACCCGCTTGTAGTTCGCGAGCGGCTCGCCCATCCCCATGAACACGATGTTCGACAGACGCGCCGGACCACCCGGCACCTCGCCGTCGCGCAGCGCGCGCATCCCGTCGACGATCTGGTGCACGATCTCCGCCGTCGACAGGTTCCGGTCCAGACCGGCCTGCCCCGTCGCGCAGAACGGGCAGTTCATGCCGCAGCCGGCCTGCGACGAGATGCACATGGTCACCCGGTCCGGGTAGCGCATGAGCACCGACTCCACGAGCGTGCCGTCGTGCAGCCGCCACAGCGTCTTACGAGTGGTGTCGTCGTCGCACGAGATGTGCCGCACCACCGACATCAGATCGGGCAGCAGCTCCCCCGCGAGCTTCTCGCGCGACGCGGCGGGAATGTCGGTCCACTCCGCCGGGTCGTGCGCATAGCGCGCGAAGTAGTGCGTGGACAGCTGCTTGGCGCGAAACGGCTTCTCGCCGATCGCGGCGACGGCCTCCTTGCGCTCGGCGGGCGACAGGTCGGCGAGGTGCCGCGGGGGCTGCTTGGCTCCGCGCGGGGCGACGAAAGTGAGTTCTCCGGGCTTGGGCATGGTGGTACCAGTGTCGCAGACGGATTCCCGGCGGCGACCGGACGCGAGTTGTTGATCAACGACCCATGGGGTTAAGTGATCATGCCAAGTGTCCGGTCGTGTCGCGGCCGGGCCGCGATCGGGCGGTCGGAGGAGTTCGGTGAAGGCTGTTGTACGGGGGGCCGCCGTCGCGGCCGTGCTGGCGCTCACGGTGACGGCGTGCGGGGAGGGGAACTCGACGGCGGGAAGTACGGCCGCGGGGAGCGCGGGCGCGGGAACCACGGCCGCGGGGAGCACGGCCGCGGGGAGCGCCGGGACGTCTCCCGCCTGGATCGACGCGACAGGGCTGTTCTCCGCCCTCCCGGTCGAGTCCGGCGTGGGTGACATCTTCGTCGGCGACGACGCCGCGGTGATCCAGGACGGCGAAGCGCTCGCCGAGTGCTCGAAGGAGACGAAGTCGTCCTGCGCCGGGATCCAGGCTGCGGGGAAGAAGGAGATGGAGGCACGGGGCTCCGACGAGACGCGCCTGGAGTTCACCCTCTTCACCTTCGCCACGACGGACCAGGCCGCCGGGACGATGAGGGATCTGGCGGAGCAGCGGCGGAAGAAGAGCGCGGAGAACGGCACGGCGCCCCAGCCGCTCACCATCGACTCCGGGGCCGACGAGACCGAGGCGATGCGGGACGGCGACCGCTGCCACATCGTCATGCGCATCGGCACGGTCGTGTCCCACGTCTACACCAACGGCGCGCAGGACGGGAACGTGGAGCACGCGGTGAAGGTCCAGGTCGCCCGGGTGAAGTCCGTCGCGGCAGGGATCAATCCGGACCGCTGACACCCGGAGGACCGACCGGAGAACGGACCTGAGGACGGCCCGGAGAACGGTGAGGGCCCGTGGCCCGCACCAGGAGTGCGGGCCACGGGCCCTTCGTACGAGAGCACGGGTCAGCCGCTGCCCACGAACAGCACCAGGAGCAGCCACACCACCGGCGCCGTGGGCAGCAGCGAGTCAAGGCGGTCCATGATGCCGCCGTGGCCCGGCAGCAGCGTGCCCATGTCCTTGATGCCCAGGTCACGCTTGATCATCGACTCGCCCAGGTCGCCGAGCGTCGCGCTCGCCGCCACCGCCAGGCCGAGCAGCAGACCCTGCCACCAGGCACCGTCGTCGATCAGGAACTCCATGCACAGCGCGCCCGCCGCCATCGCGAACGCCACCGCGCCGACCAGACCCTCACGGGTCTTGCCGGGGCTGATCCGCGGCGCCAGCTTGTGCTTGCCGAACCGCCAGCCCACCGCGTACGCGCCGGTGTCCGACACCACCGTGAGCAGCAGGAACGTCAGCACCCGCTGCGGACCGTCGTCCGCGGTGAGCAGCAGCGCCACGAAGGTCGCCAGGAACGGCACGTAGAACGCCGCGAACACGCCCGCCGTGACGTCCTTCAGATAGCCCTCGGGCGGCTCCGTCATCCGCCACACCAGGACCGCGAGCGCCGTCAGTGCCATCGCCACCCACGCGCCCTCGGGGCCGCGCACATAGCCGGCGACGACCATCGCCGCACCGCCGACCGCGAGCGGCACCAGCGGTGCCTTGATGGACTTGCGCTCCTGGAGCCGCGAGGTCAGCTCCCACAGGCCCACGACCACGGCGACCGCTATCACGCCGACGAACGCCGGCTTCCAGATGAACAGCGACGCGATGATCACCGCACCGAGCCCCAGGCCGACCCCTATCGCCGCGCCCAGGTCTCGGCCCGCGCTCTTCTTCTGCCGCGGCTGCTGCCGGGGCGAAGGAGCGGGTGCGGGCGGAGAGGGGCTGGACATGGGCTCCTGCGAATACTCGTACGGACGGTGCTGGTACTCGGGATGCTGGTGCTCGGGATGCTCGTGGTTCGGGTGCTCGGAATGCTCGTGGTTCGGGTGCTCGTGCGGCGCCTCGTCACGGAACAGGGGACCGCTCGGCAGAGCGGCCCCCCGGTCGTGATCGTCCTGGTTGTCGCCGGCGGGAACGTCGGACACGATGGGCATGGGCCGAGTCTGCGCCGCCCGCCGCCATGCGTGGGCGGGACCCGCCGGGGCAGGCCCCTGGTCGGGTCCCCCGAAGCCGGATCCGGCCGGGGACCCCCAGGATGAGTCGTTCATCAGACCTCGAGGAGCTCGGCTTCCTTGTGCTTGAGCAGCTCGTCCACCTGCGCCACGAACTTCGCGGTGGTGTCGTCGAGCTCCTTCTCGCCGCGACGGCCCTCGTCCTCGCCGACCTCGCCGTCCTTGACGAGCTTGTCGATGGCCTCCTTGGCCTTGCGACGCACGGCGCGGATCGAGACCTTGGCGTCCTCGGCCTTGGTCTTGGCGACCTTGATGTAGTCGCGGCGGCGCTCCTCGGTCAGCTCGGGGAACACCACGCGGATGATGCTGCCGTCGTTGCTCGGGTTGACACCGAGGTCCGAGTCGCGGATGGCCTGCTCGATGTTGCGCAGCGCGCTCTTGTCGAACGGGGTCACCACGGCCATACGCGGCTCCGGCACCGAGAACGACGCCAGCTGGTTGATGGGCGTGATGGCACCGTAGTAGTCGGCCACGATCTTGTTGAACATCGCCGGGTGCGCACGACCGGTGCGGATCGCCGCGAAGTCGTCCTTGGCGACCAGGACGGCCTTCTCCATCTTCTCCTCGGCCTCGAGGAGGGTCTCTTCGATCACCACTTGCTCCTGCGTGTCGTCGCGTTGTGTCCTGCACGGTGTACGACCGGCAGGGCTCTGTCCATCCCCCGCGCGGAGCGCGTCCCCCTCACGGAGGCGGTGCCCCGCGCGGGGCGGTTCCCGGTTCGGGTCAGGCCCGGGTGCCCTGGTCGCTCACGAGCGTGCCGATCTTCTCACCCTTCACCGCGCGCGCGATATTGCCCTCGGCCAGCAGCTCGAAGACGAGGATCGGCAGGTTGTTGTCGCGGCACAGGGTGATGGCGGTGGCGTCGGCGACCTTCAGGTCGCGAGAGAGCACCTCGCCGTACTCCAGCGCGTCGAACTTCACCGCGTCGGGGTTCCGCTTCGGGTCGGAGTCGTAGACCCCGTCGACCCCGTTCTTGCCCATCAGCAGGGCCTCGGCGTCGATCTCCAGGGCGCGCTGGGCGGCGGTCGTGTCGGTGGAGAAGTACGGCATGCCCATGCCGGCGCCGAAGATGACCACGCGGCCCTTCTCCAGGTGCCGTACGGCGCGCAGCGGGATGTACGGCTCGGCGACCTGCCCCATGGTGATGGCGGTCTGCACGCGCGAGTCGATGCCCTCCTTCTCCAGGAAGTCCTGGAGGGCGAGGCAGTTCATCACGGTGCCGAGCATGCCCATGTAGTCGGACCGGGCCCGGTCCATGCCGCGCTGCTGGAGCTCGGCGCCGCGGAAGAAGTTGCCGCCGCCGATCACGATCGCGATCTCGGCGCCGTCGCGGACGACGGCGGCGATCTCGCGCGCGATCGCGTGCACGACATCCGGGTCGACTCCGAGGCCGGTGCCCCCGGAGAAAGCCTCGCCGGACAGCTTCAGCATGAAGCGGCCGGCCTTTTTGCCGTTGTTGTCGTCGCCCTGTGCGGCGCCCTGATTCATGGAGATCTCCTCGTGCACATACGAAGAAGGCCATTGCCCTGGGGTCCTTGCGGTTTCCCGTACGGCAATGGCCTCCTCGTCAGATCTGCGGCCGTCCGGCGCGAACGCGGGCGGCTGCCTCAGACCCTACCGGGGTCCGGTGTCCGTTGCGTACGGACTCAGATGCCGACCTTGATGCGGGTGAAGCGCTTCAGGGTGACACCGGCCTCGTCCAGAACCTTCTGGACGGTCTTCTTGTTGTCCAGCGCGTAAGGCTGGCCGAGCAGCGTGGCGTCCTTGAAGAAGCCGTTGACGCGACCCTCGACGATCTTCGGGAGCGCGGCCTCGGGCTTGCCCTCGGCGCGGGTGGTCTCCTCGGCGACGCGACGCTCGGTCTCGACGACCTCGGCCGGGACGTCCTCCTTGGACAGCCACTTCGGGGCGAACGCGGCGATGTGCTGCGCGACACCCTTCGCGACCTCGGCGTTCTCCTTGTCCAGCTCGACCAGGACACCGATCTGCGGCGGCAGGTCGGGCATGGTGCGGTGCATGTACGCGGAGACGAAGCCGTCGCCGTACTGCGCGAAGCGGTCGAGGACGATCTTCTCGCCGAGGTTGGCGTTGGCCTCGTCGACGAACGCCTGGACGGTCTTGCCGGCCTCGATCTCGGAGGCGAGCAGCGCGTCGAGGTCGGCCGGGGAGGTGGCGGCCACGTGCGCGGCGAGCGCGTTGGCGACGGCCAGGAACTTCTCGCCCTTGGCGACGAAGTCCGTCTCGCACTTCAGCTCGACCAGGACGCCGGAGGTGTTGTCGTCGGCGATGAGGGAGACCACGGCGCCGTTCTCGGCGGAGCGGCCCTCACGCTTGGCGACACCCTTCTGGCCCTTGATGCGCAGGGCCTCGACGGCCTTGTCGACGTCGCCGTCGGCCTCGTCCAGGGCCTTCTTGCAGTCCATCATGCCGGCGCCGGTGAGCTCGCGGAGCTTCTTGACGTCAGCGGCGGTGTAGTTCGCCATGAGTCTGTTTCTCTCTCGAAGTCTGAAAGATCGGGCGGGTCACGGGTGGACGGCGGGGGCTTTGTGGGCCCCCGCCGTCTTCACCGCAAGTCCTGAGGGACCGAAAAGGGTCAGGCCTGCTCGGCGTCCGCGGCCGGAGCCTCGGTGGCCTCGGCAGCGGCCTCGGCCGGCTTCTCGGCCTCGGCGGCCGGCGCCTCGTCGGCCTTCTTCTCGCCCTCGAGCAGGTCGCGCTCCCACTCGGCGAGCGGCTCGCCCGCGGCCTTCTCGCCCGGCTTCTGGTCGCCGGTCGCGGCGCCGGAGCGGGCGATGAGGCCCTCGGCGACGGCGTCGGCGATCACGCGGGTGAGCAGGGTGACGGAGCGGATCGCGTCGTCGTTGCCCGGGATCTTGTAGTCGACCTCGTCGGGGTCGCAGTTGGTGTCGAGGATCGCGACGACCGGGATGTGGAGCTTGCGCGCCTCACCGACGGCGATGTGCTCCTTCTTGGTGTCGACGATCCAGACGGCGCTCGGCACCTTCTGCATCTCGCGGATACCACCGAGGGTCTTCTCCAGCTTGGCCTTCTCGCGGGAGAGGACCAGGAGCTCCTTCTTGGTGAGGCCGGAGGCGGCCACGTCCTCGAAGTCGATCTGCTCGAGCTCCTTGAGGCGCTGCAGACGCTTGTAGACGGTCGAGAAGTTGGTGAGCATGCCGCCCAGCCAGCGCTGGTTCACGTACGGCATGCCGACGCGGGTCGCCTGCTCGGCGATGGCCTCCTGGGCCTGCTTCTTCGTACCGACGAACATGATGGAGCCGCCGTGCGCGACGGTCTCCTTGACGAACTCGTAGGCGCGGTCGATGTACGACAGCGACTGGAGCAGGTCGATGATGTAGATGCCGTTGCGCTCGGTGAAGATGAAGCGCTTCATCTTCGGGTTCCAGCGACGGGTCTGGTGACCGAAGTGGACGCCGCTCTCCAGCAGCTCCCGCATCGTGACGACGGCCATGGCCATCTCCTTGGTTTCTCGGTTGTGTTCCTGACGCCCCGGCGCGCCGTGCCACGAGGGACCGAAAGGCGCTGCCACCCGTCACGAAGGACCGGTGGCGGGGCGTGCGAAGTCGACCCGGTGACCCGGGTCGCCATGGAAAGTGTACGGGACCCCGGGAGCGCCGGGTGACGCCGTTGTCCACAACCGGGTGGTTGTCCACAGATTCCGCCGATGCCGGTCATCAGGTCCGCGGCCCGGGCAGCCTGCCGTCATGCATCAGATTCCGATGACCCTGCTCACCCTGCTGACCCTGCTCACGACGGTGTGGCCGGTCGGCCCGCCCCGCCCCGCCATCCTGCGCGGCTGGGAGCCCCCACCGGGCCCGTACGCCGCCGGGCACCGCGGCGTCGACCTCGCGGCCCTGCCGGGCACCCCGGTCCTCGCCCCGGCCGCCGGCACCGTCACCTTCGCCGGCCCGGTCGGCGGCCAGGGCGTCCTGGTCCTCACCCTGCCGGGCACGGGCGCCCCGCCGCTGCGCACGACCTACGTCCCGGTGGACCCCCTCGTACCCGCGGGCTCGACCGTACGGACCGGCGACATCGTCGCCCGGGTCACCGCAGGCGGCGACCACTGCCCTGTGAGCTGCCTCCACTGGGGCCTCCTCCGCGGCGACACCTATCTGAACCCGCTGCGGCTGCTGGGCGGCGCGGGCCCGTCGCGCCTGCTGCCGGTATGGGGGCGCACACCTGAATGACACGGAGGGCGCGGGGGGGGGGCGGGGCGGGGGGAGGGGAGGGGAGGGGAGGGGAGGCCGCCGGGATCTCGGGCGGCGTGGCGCCGGGTGGCCCCGGTGGCTCAGGTGCCGCGGATGCCGCCGAGGGCCATGGACACCGCCGCGTCCGCGATGGTCGTCGGGTCCTCGGCCGCGCCGAGTTCGATGCGGCGGACGGCGGCGTCGACGACGCCCTGGAGGAGCATGGCCTCCAGGCGGGGCTGGGGGCGGCCGAGCGCGGTGAGGGCGGCGACGATCATGGTGACCAGTCCGCCGTGGGCGGCTCGGATCTTCTCGCGGGCGCCGTCGTCGAGCTCGCTCGCGGAGATGGCGACGACGGCGCGGTGGCGGCGGTCGCCGACCAGGTCGAGCTGGCTGCGGACGTAGGCCTCGATCTTGCCCTCGGCGGTGTCGTGGGCGGCCATGGCCGCTTCGACCTCGGCCGCCCAGACGGGGAAGTCGACGGCGCAGAGTTCCTCGACGACTGCGGCGCGGGAGCGGAAGTACTCGTAGACCGACGAGCGGGCCAGGCCCGTGCGCTCGGCGAGGGCGGGGAAGGTCAGTGCTTCCGTACCGCCTTCGGACAGCAGGGAGCGCGCTGCGTCCAGCAGGGCGGCGCGCTGCATCGTCCGGTGCTCGGCCACGGAGGCCGCTCGAATCCTTGGCACGGCTCCACTGTACGGCGGTGGGGCGGGGTGGCGTCAGCGGCCCACGTCGGCCAGTTTGGCGCGGAGCTGGAGGACGGACTTGGTGTGGATCTGGCTGACGCGGCTCTCGGTGACGCCGAGGACGTGGCCGATCTCGGCGAGGGTGAGGCCCTCGTAGTAGTAGAGCGTGACGACGGTCTTCTCGCGTTCGGGAAGGGTGTTGATGGCGCGGGCGAGGAGCCGGCGCAGTTCGCGGTCCTCCGCGACCTCGACGGGGTTGTCGGCGGCGGTGTCCTCGAGGGTGTCCATGAGGGAGAGGCGGTCGCCGCCTTCGCCGCCGACGTGCAGGAGCTCTTCGAGGGCGACGACGTTGGCGAGGGACAACTGGCTGAAGACGGAGTGGAGTTCTTCGAGGGTGACGCCCATCTCCTCGGCCACCTCGGGCTCGCTGGGGGTGCGGCGCAGTTGGGCTTCGAGGGTCGCGTAGGCGCGTTCGACGTTGCGGGCCTTCTGGCGGACGGAGCGGGGGATCCAGTCGAGGGCGCGGAGTTCGTCGATCATGGCGCCGCGGATGCGGGTGATGGCGTAGGTCTCGAACTTGATGGCCCGCTCGACGTCGAACTTCTCGATGGCGTCGATGAGTCCGAAGACTCCGGAGGAGACGAAGTCGGCCTGCTCGACGTTGGAGGGCAGGCCGACGCTGACGCGGCCGGCGACGTATTTGACGAGGGGCGAGTAGTGCAGGATCAGCTGTTCCCGCAGCCGTTCGTCGCCGGTGTCCTTGTAGGAGCGCCACAGTTCGTCGAGCGAGGTCGGTGCGGGCGGTCGCACGGTGCCGGTGCCCCGGGCTGCTGGGGGCACCGCGGCGCGGTCAGACCCGGAGGTGTGCTGGGGCATGCGTCGCCTTGAGCCGTTCTGCTGTCGGGTGCGAAGGAGTCGTTCCGGTTGTCGGGCGGGGAATCCTCGTGAGCGTAGCGTGAGTGGGCCGTCGCGGTGAGCGAACGTCGGTGGATCGCGCCGCTCCGGGTGGCTGCCGTCGCCCAGATCTTCGAACGGGGTCCGCGGCATGGGTCGGCCCGTCGGGTGCGGCCGCGAGACCTCGGTTGCTCATCGTCTTCACCGTCTTCACCCTTTCACCCGAATGCTCCGGGTCAAGTACCGCCATGCCGGGCGTTCGACGGTTCTGTCGGCCTGTTCGTCAACCGCCAGTCGTCCCGGTGTCGCTCGACGAACCCGAGGGAGTGGAGTTCGTACAGCTTGGCGAGGGTGTGGTCGGGGTGGGTGCCGGCGCGGGCGGCGATGTCGGCGAGGGGTGTGGGGTGGTGGCCGGGGAGGGCTTCGAGGATGCGGGCGGTGTCGGGGGCGAGGAGGTCGCGGGGCAGGACGGGGCCGCGGCGGGGTGGGGCGAGTTGGCCGATGTCTCCGACGAGTTCGACGATTTCGGCGGCGTCGGTGACGAGGGTGGCTTCGCCGCGCAGGAGTTCGTGGACTCCGGCGGAGAGTCCGCTGGTGACGGGGCCGGGGACGCCCATGGTGTGGCGGCCGAGGCGGGCGGCGGCGCGGGCGGTGACGAGGGAGCCGCTGCGGTACTCGGCTTCGATGACGACGGTGCCGCGGGTGAGGGCGGCGATGACGCGGTTACGGAGGACGAATCGGCTGCGGGTGGGGTGGCTGCCGGGTGGGAGTTCGCCGAGGACGAGGCCTTGTTCGGTGATGCGTCGGATGAGGCCGGCGTGGCCGCGGGGGTAGGGGACGTCGACGCCGCAGGCGAGGACGGCGACGGTGGCGCCGCCGGTGCCGAGGGCGCCGCGGTGGGCGGCGCCGTCGATGCCGAAGGCGGCGCCGGAGACGACGACCCAGCCGTGTTCGGTGAGGCCGGCGGCGAGGGTGGCGGCGGTGTGGGCGCCGTAGGGGGTGCAGGCGCGGGCGCCGACGAGGGCGACGGAGCGGAGGGCCCAGGCGCGGAGGTCGGCGGGTCCGCGGACCCAGAGGCCGATGGGGCGGGCGTCGGCGAGGTCGTCGAGTTGGCGGGGCCATTCGGTGTCGCCGGGGATGACGAAGCGTCCGCCGAGTCGGGTGATGTGGTCGAGGTGTTCGTCGGGTGCGGCAGTGCGGGCGCGGCGTCGCCAGCCGGCGAGGCGGGCTTCGCCGGTGCCGGGGAATGCCGTGCCGTCGCGGGGGTTCGGGGCGGCCGGACCGGGGGTGTCGGGCTCCCACAGGCCGGGTTCCGCCGACGCGGTGTCGTCGTGCAGGAGTCGGAGGAATCCGGTGGCGCCGTGCTGTCGGAGGGCGCGGCCGGCGTGTTCGTCGCCGGGTTCGACGATGTGGCTGAGGGCTGCGCGGGCGAGGCGTTCCTCGTCGGGGGAGGGGGCGGAGGCCCGGTTGTCGTCGTACGGGGTCATGTCCACTCCCCCGCCCCTGCGGGTACGGGGACGCCCCGGGTGATGCCGGTGCGGAGTTCGAGGGCGAGGGCGAGGTCCTCGGCGCCGGGGCGGTCGTGGCCGGCGAGGTCGGCGACGGTCCAGGCGACGCGGAGGACGCGGTCGAGGCCGCGGGCGGTGAGGAGGCCGCGCTCGATGTCGCGTTCGGCGGCGGCGAGGGCGCCGGGGGCGGCTTGGTAGCGGGTGCGGAGTTCGTGGCCGGGGATTTCGCTGTTGACGGTCCAGGGGGTGCCGTCGAGCCGGGCGGCGGCACGGGCGCGGGCTTCGCGGACGCGGTCGGCGACGGTGGTGCTGGGTTCGCCCCGGCTGCCCTGGCCGAGGAGGTCGGTACGGGTGACGGGTTCGACTTCGACGCGGAGGTCGACGCGGTCGAGGAGGGGCCCGGAGAGGCGGGCCTGGTAGCGGCGGATGAGGGAGGCGGGGCATTCGCAGCCGGCGCCGAGGAGGGTGTGGCGTCCACAGGGGCAGGGGTTGGCGGCGAGGGTGAGGAGGAAACGGGCGGGGAGGCGGACGACACCGGCGGCACGGGCGACGACGACGTGTCCGGATTCGAGGGGCTGACGGAGGGCGTCGAGGGCCTTGGTGCTGAATTCGGGTGCTTCGTCGAGGAAGAGAACGCCACGGTGGGCGAGGGAGACGGCGCCGGGGCGGGGCAGTCCGTTGCCGCCGCCGACGAGGGACTGCATGGTCGCGGAGTGGTGGGGTGCGCAGTAGGGCGGGCGGTGGACGAGGGGTTCGCCGGGCGGGAGGATCCCCGCGACGGAGTGGACGGCGGTGACTTCGAGGGATTCCTGCCGGGTGAGCGGCGGGAGGATGCCCGGGAGGCGTTCGGCGAGCATGGTCTTTCCGGCGCCGGGTGGTCCGGTGAGGAGCAGGTGGTGGCTGCCGGCTGCGGCGATCTCCAGGGCGCGGCGGGCGGTGTGCTGGCCCGCGACGTCGGCGAGGTCGGGTCCGTCGGCGGGGTCGGCGGCGAGTCCGGTGCCGACGCCGGCGCCGGGGACGAGGAGTCCGGCGAGCATGGGGTCGGGTCGGCCCTCTTCGTGGGGTTCTTCCTCGGGGACGGGTTCGTCGGCGAGGACGGCGATGAGTTGGGCGAGGGTGCGGACGCCGAGGACGGAGATGCCGGGGACGAGGGCGGCTTCGCCGGCGGTCTGTTCGGGGACGACGACGTGCCGGTAGCCGGCGTCGGCCGCGGCGAGGACGGCGGGGAGGACGCCTCGGACCGGGCGGACGCGGCCGTCGAGGCCGAGCTCTCCGATGAGGACGAGATCGGCGATGCTGCGCGGGTCGATGCGTTCGGCCGCACCGAGGACGGCCGCGGCGACGGCGAGGTCGAAGCCGGAGCCGCCCTTGGGGACGGAGGCGGGGCTGAGGCCGACGGTGAGTTTCTTCTGGGGCCATTCGGCTCCGGCGTTCACGATGGCGGCGCGGACCCGGTCGCGGCTTTCGGTGAGGCTCTTGTCGGGGAGTCCGACGAGGGTGAAGGCGGCGACGCCGGCTTCGAGGTCGGCCTGGACCTCCACGACGACGCCTTCGACGCCGACGAGGGCGACGGAGCAGGTGCGGGCGAATCCCATCAGGCCACCCCCTGGGCGTGCGTGACGACGGGTGCGCCGCGCCGGGGCAGGAGGACGCCGACGAGGTCGATGCGGACGGCGCCGCCGGCGGGTCCGCCCGGTGGTCCGCCGTGCCGGTCGAGCCAGCAGGCGGCGAGGTGCCGGAGCCGTTCGGCCTTGCGCGGGGTGACGGCTGCCATGGGGTGCTCGAAGGCGCCGTCGCGGCGGGTCTTGACCTCGCAGATGACGAGGGTGTCGCCGTCGCGGGCGACGATGTCGATTTCTCCGGTCCGGCCGCAGCGCCAGTTCCTGGCGAGGATGCGCAGGCCGGTGGCGGTGAGCCGGCGGGCGGCGATGTCTTCGCCGTACCGTCCGAGTGCTCGGGTTGCGTTCATGCGGTACCACCTCCGGCACCGACTGTGACGCATCGCCACGCTGCGTGTGCGGGGCTGTGGACAGGCGGCCGACTGTGGAAAACCCGCTCACTCTTTCGAGGGATCGCGGGCCCGCAGGCCCACCCGCCACCGGCCCCGCCCCGGCCCCCGGGGTCAGCTGCCGGGGAGCTCCAGGTCCGTCTTGTTGAGCTCCTCGATGTTGACGTCCTTGAAGGTGAGGACGCGCACCTGTTTCACGAAGCGGGCCGGCCGGTACATGTCCCAGACCCAGGCGTCGGCCATGGAGACCTCGAAGAAGACCTCACCCTGGACCGAGTGCACCTGCATCTCGTAGTCGTTGGTGAGGTAGAAGCGCCGCTCGGTCTCGATCACGTATTTGAACAGCCCGACGACGTCGCGGTACTCCCGGTAGAGCTTCAGCTCCATCTCGGTCTCGTACTTCTCGAGGTCCTCGGCGCTCATGGCATGTTCCCCTTCAGCCGTGCGTCCCCCTATTGTGCGCCAGTCGCCCGGGCCCCTAAACGATTTCCGGGGCGAGATCGAGCGGCGGGCTCGGGGGTCCTTCGCCGAGCAGTGAGTCAAGCAGCTCGGCGAGTCTGTCGGGGTACACCGTCTCACGGGCCACCGACAGTTCGGCGGAGGTCCACCATCTCAGGCCGGAGACGCTGCGGGTCTCCAGCTCCGTGAGGCCGCCCGGGGCGGTCGCGGTCTGGGTCGTACGGGCCAGGTAGTACCACTCGTCCTGGTCCCAGCGGCGGCCGGCGAAGGGGAACGAGCAGTAGCGCCGCCACAGCACCGGCCCGAGGTCGACGTCGGTGATGCCGGTCTCCTCGGCGAGTTCGCGCAGCGCGGCCTGCTCGCGGCTCTCGTCGCCCTCCAGGCCGCCGCCGGGGGTGAACCACCAGGTCTGGGCGGGGTCGTCGGGCTCGTGTCCGTGCAGGAGGAGGATCCGGTCGTCGGGGTCGAGCAGCACGACCCGCGCCACCCGCCGGACCTCCGCCGCCCCGGCCTCCGCACCCGCCACGCCCTCGCGAGCACCCTCCGCACCCGCCACGCCCTCGCGATCCGTCTCCGTCATGCGCTCACCGTGTCCCTCTCCCCCGCCTTCGCCTTCGGCGGCGCGGGCTTGCGGCCGCCGCCGAGGCGCCGGGCCACCGGCCCGTACGCGGCGCCCGCCAGGATCAGTACACACCCGGCGCCGATCGCGGTGAAGAGCGGCACGACCGGGCCGGGGCTCGAAATGCCGCCGGACAGGGCCGCGAAGCCGGCGGGCCGTTCCACGACGCCCGGGGCGGGCCAGGCGACGGCGTCGATCCGGCCGAGGACGGCCGAGCGCGGCACGAAGCCGTGGGAGGCGTCCTGGAGGTGGGAGCGGGAGTCCAGCGAGTTGTGCCGCTCGTCGCCGAGGAGGAAGAGACTCCCCTCGGGCACGGTCACGGTGAACTTCTCCGCGGAGGGGACCTTCCCGGCGCGCAGGTACGTCTCGTCGACCGGCTCGCCGTCGAGGGTGAGCCGCCCGCCGGCGCCGCAGCAGGCGATGGTGTCGCCGCCGACGCCGACGACCCGCTTGACCATGGGCACGTCGCCCCACAGCGGGGCCTGGAAGACCACGATGTCGCCGCGCTTCACGTCGGCGCCGTCGACGCGCTCGGCGAGGACCTTGGAGCCGACCTCAAGGGTCGGGGTCATGGAGTCGCTGGGCACGGTGTACGGCTGGTAGAGCACCGCGCCGGCGACGAAGCCGCCGAGGAACAGCACAAAGCCGACGGCCACGGCGAGCCCCGACAGAACACTGCCGAGGCGGCCGCGGCCGTCCTTCGTACGCGATGTGCGCGATGTGACGCTCATGGGCACCTCGGGGGATCCGCGGACCGTCCGTGCGACGGTCCGGGACGGCACCCTACCCGCGGGTCACCTCTCCGCGGTATGGCGAATCTCAGCGGTACGGCCAACGGTCTCCGCGTCGTGGTCGGCGGACTCGGCGCCGTGCCGAGCGGTCTGCCTCTTGCGCCGCCACAGGACCAGCGGGAGCGCTCCGGCGAGACCGAGGGCGGCGGGCGCGGCGGGAGCCGCGGCCAGGGCCTGGCTGAGACCGGGCTGGTCGAAGGTGTCCGGGATGGGCAGGGTGGACCAGCGGGTCACCGGCCAGGCGATCACCACGGCGCGGCCCACGACCTCGTCGTTGGAGACGGTGCCGCCGCCCTGGAGCTCCATGTGGAAGCGGGAGTCCAGCGAGTTCTGCCGGTTGTCGCCCATGACCCAGATGCGGCCCTCGGGGACCTTGACTGGGCCGAACGCCGGGTCGCAGGGCACCGAGCCGGGGTGCAGGTAGGAGCTCTCGTCCAGTTCCTTGCCGTTGACGACGACCTTGCCGCCCTCCTTGCAGGAGACGGTGTCGCCGCCGACCGCGATGACCCGCTTGATCAGGTCCTTCTCCTCGGCGGACGGCATGAGGCCGATGAAGCTGAGGACCTTCTGCACCACGTTCGGCTCGGGGGTGTTGGCCTCCTCCAGCCAGCCGCCCGGGTCGTGGAAGACGACGACCTCGCCGCGCTCGGGCTCCGAGCCGAACCACGGGGTGAGCTTGTCCACGAGGACCCGGTCGCCGCGCTGCAGGGTGTTCATCATCGAGTCGGAGGGGATCGAGAAGGCCTGCACCAGGAAGGTCTTGATCAGCAGCGCGAGCACGAGCGCGATGCCGATGAGCAGGGGCAGTTCCTTCCAGAAGGAACGGGGCTTGTTCGGGCCGCGGCCGCCGCGCCCGGAGCGCTCGTCGTCGCCGTCCCCGTCGCCGTCGTCGCCGGACCCGCCGTCGGCGGAGCCGTCCGCCGGACCCGCGCCCGGGTCCGTACCACCCTGGTCAGGGCCGTGGTCAGGGCCTTGGTCAGGGCCTTGGTCAGGGCCTTGGTCAGGACCCTGCTCGGGGCGCTCGGGGCGCTCGGGCCTCTTGTCGGGCTCGTCGTGTCCTGATCGCGCGCCGACGGCCAAATCCCCCACATCCACTCCTCAGTCCGTGCAACCGCCCGTCCCGGAACAGGGACAGGCCCGCAACTCCCATAACGAGCAGAAGTTCCGCAGGGGTCGGGAGCCCGGGCAATCCGTTCAGATTGCGCGTGGACACACTATGCGACAGACCTGTGGATTCGGCCGCGCCCGCCCCGTGCCCCACCGCTTCCGTCGCCTCCGTCGCTTCCGTCGCCTTCGTCGCCTTCGTCGACGTGTCGGCCGGATCCGGTACGGAGGCGAAGGTCGCGCGCTCCTCCAGACGGCGCCAGTGGTCGATCGGCCAGGCGATCACCACGGCCCGGCCGACGATCCGGTCGACGGAGACCGTGCCGTGCTCCGGCTCGTCGAGGTGGAACCGCGAGTCGGCGGAGTCGGAGCGGTGGTCGCCCATCACGAAGACCCTTCCGGCCGGGACCTTCACCTCGAAGGGAATCGTCGAGGGTGCGTTCCCGGGGTGCAGATACGGTTCGTCCAACGCTACGCCGTTGACGGTGAGCCGCCCGTCGGCGCCGCAGCACTTCACCGTGTCCCCGCCGACCGCGACGACCCGCTTGATCAGGTCCCGCTCGTCGGCCGAGGGCAGCAGGCCGATGAAGGTCAGCGCCTGCTTGAGCTGCTTGACGCCCACCGGGTCGTCGGAAGGCGGCGCGGCCTCCTGCTGGAGCCAGTTGCCGGGATCCTCGAACACCACGACGTCGCCGCGCTCCGGCTCGGCGCCGAACCAGGGCGTCAGCTTGTCGACCAGCACCCGGTCGTCGATCCGGATGGTCTGTTCCATCGAGCCGGAGGGGATCACGAAGGCCTGCACGAGGAAGGTCTTCAGGACCAGGGCGATCAGTACGGCGACGGTGACGAGCAGCGGGATCTCGGTGATCGCGGAGCGCCGCCGGCGCCGCTTGACCTTGCGGGCGAGCCTGCGCCGCTCGGCCCGCCCCGCGAACGCCCGGCCGTCGCCGTCCGGCAGCCCGGACCCGTCGGCGGCGCGGGAAGCGGCGCGGCGGCCGGCGGGGGCCTTGCCCCGCCTACCCATGCCCGCCCGGTCCCGTCCACTGCGGTACGGCGTCGAAGGCCTCGGTGTCCGGGACGGTGGACCAGCGGCCGACCGGCCAGCCGATCCAGTCCGCGCGGCCGATGACCTGCTCGACCGGGACCATGCCGCCGCCGGGCCGGCCGAGGTGGTCGCGGGAGTCGCTGGACTGGCTGCGGTGGTCGCCCATCACCCACAGGGTGCCGTCGGGGACGACGATGTCGAAGCGGACGTTCGAGGGGCGGTCGCCGAGCATCACGTACGTCTCGGTCACGGGCACGCCGTTGACGGTGATCCGGCCGGCCTTGTCGCAGCACACCACCCGGTCGCCGCCGGTGCCGACGACCCGCTTCACGAAGTCGGTCTCGTCGGGCTCGGCGAGGCCGAGTGCGGCGGCCGCGTCGTGCAGCAGGCCGGTGACCGGGTTCCCGGCGGGCTGCTCCTCGACGAAGGAGCCGGTGCCGTCGAAGACCACCACGTCGCCGCGGCGCGGCTCATCGCCGAAACGGTACGCCAGTTTGTTGACCAGGATCCGGTCGCCGACCTGGAGGGTCGGCTCCATCGAGCTGCTGGGCACCAGGAAGGGCTGGAGCACGAAGTGGCTGAAGACCAGCAGGAAGACCATGCAGGCGACGCCGATCAGGCCCGTGCGCCGCCAGGTCAGCACCCCGCCCGGCGCACTGCCGGACCCCTCGTCGAGCCCGGAAACGCGCGCGGAGCGCGACCGCTCCTCCTCGCCGGAGGAGCGATCGCGCTCCGTGTGCTGTGCTTCGGTGTCCATCGGGGGCGAGCCTATCCCGCCACCCTGTGGGCCGATGCTCAGTTGTCGCGCTTCTCCTTGATCTTGGCAGCCTTGCCGCGCAGCTCACGGAGGTAGTAGAGCTTGGCGCGACGGACGTCACCGCGGGAGACGAGCTCGATCTTCTCGAAGATCGGGCTGTGCACCGGGAAGGTGCGCTCGACGCCGACGGAGAACGAGACCTTGCGGACCGTGAAGGTCTCGGAGACGCCCGAGCCCTGACGGCGGATGACGACACCCTTGAACTGCTGGATGCGGGAGCGGTTGCCCTCGATGACGCGAACGTGGACGTTCACGGTGTCGCCGGGGCGGAAGGCCGGAACGTCGGAACGCAGGGTGCCGGCGTTGACCTGGTCGAGCAGGGAGGCCATGGAGGTCTCTTTCCTCGCTGATGCCACAGGTCATCAGCGGTACGTACGAACGGATGGAGCGTCGTCCGTCTCTGGCAGGCGTCCATCCCCCTGTGGCAGGGGCGCGCGCCGGACGTACGACAGCGGCCTATTCTTCCACGGGCCCGGGCCCGCGCCAAAATCGGCCACCGGGTTCGGGTGCCCAGCCGAGCATGGAGAGGATCTCCCGGTCCTTCTTGTCGAAGGCGGCCGGGTCGGTGCGCTCGACGAGATCGGGCCGGTTGGCGACGGTACGCCGCAGGGCCTCGTCCCGGCGCCAGCGCGCGATCTTCCCGTGGTGCCCGCTGAGCAGCACGTCCGGGATGCCACGGCCGCGCCACTGAGGGGGCTTGGTGTAGACGGGGCCTTCCAGGAGGTTGGCCATTTCGCCGGGGGCGAAGGAGTCGTCACGGTGCGACTCGGCGTTGCCGAGGACGCCGGGCAGCAGCCGGGCGACGGCCTCGGTGATCACCAGGACGGCGGCCTCGCCGCCGGCCAGGACGTAGTCGCCGATGGACACCTCGTAGACGGGCATCCGGGTGGCGTACTCGTCCATCACGCGCCGGTCGATGCCCTCGTAGCGGGCGGGCGTGAAGATCAGCCAGGGCCGCTCGGAGAGTTCGACGGCGAGTTCCTGGGTGAAGGGGCGGCCGCTGGGGGTCGGGACGACGAGCGCCGGGGCGTGCGCGCCGGTCTCGAAGCCGTCGGCGAGGGCCTGGTCGAGGGCGTCGCCCCAGGGCTCGGTCTTCATGACCATGCCGGGTCCGCCGCCGTACGGGGTGTCGTCGACCGTGTTGTGCCGGTCGTACGTCCAGTTCCGCAGGTCGTGGACGTGGACGTCGAGCTGGCCGCGGGCGCGGGCCTTGCCGACCAGCGAGACGTTCAGCGGTTCGAGGTACTCGGGGAAGATCGTGACGACGTCGAGGCGCATCAGACCGCGCCCTTCGCGGCGCCGTCGCCGCCGTGGTCCTCGTCGCCCTGGTCCTCGTCGCGCGTGGAGTCGATGACGGCCTCGCGCTCGTCGATCAGACCGGGCGGCGGGGTGATGACGGCGCGCTGGTTCTCCAGGTCGATCTCGGTGACGATCTCCGAGACGAAGGGGATCATGACCTCGCTGCCGTCGGGCCGCTCGACGATGAACAGGTCCTGGGACGGCAGATGCGAGATCTCGCTGATCACGCCGATCTCGGTGCCGTCGGTGAGGACGACGTCGAGGTCGACCAGCTGGTGGTCGTAGTACTCGTCCTCCTCCTCGGGCAGCTCGTCGGGGTCGACGTCGGCGATGAGGAGGGTGTTGCGCAGGGCCTCGGCGCCGTTGCGGTCGCGGACGCCCTCGAAGCGCAGCAGCAGCCGGCCGCTGTGCACCCGGCCGGTCTCGATGGTGAGGGGCCCGGCGGAGGCCGGGTCCGTGTGCAGGACGGCGCCGGGTCCGAGCCGCAGCTCGGGCTCGTCGGTCCGCACCTCGACGGTGACCTCGCCCTTGATCCCGTGGGCGCGGCCGATCCGCGCGACTACCAACTGCACTGGTGAACTCTCCCCTTTTTGCGGCTGAACCGCCGCCGCTCTCGCGGAGGTGGTACCTCTCCGTCGTGGTTGCCCAATTAATGGTCGCTCTTGCCGGCGGGCAAAACGACTCGGGCCGGGGCGGGCGCGAGCGCCCTCCCCGGCCCGTGCCGGTGTCAAACTTTCAGCGGACCTGGTCCACGTCGACGAGGTCGACGCGGATGCCGCGGCCGCCGATGGCACCCACGACGGTGCGCAGGGCGCGCGCGGTGCGACCGTTGCGGCCGATCACCTTGCCGAGGTCGTCGGGGTGGACCCTGACCTCGAGAACGCGACCCCGGCGCAGGTTGCGCGAGGCGACCTGCACGTCGTCGGGGTTTTCGACGATGCCCTTCACGAGGTGCTCGAGAGCCTCCTCGAGCATGATCAGGCCTCGGTCGACTCGGTGGACTCGGCCTCGGCCTCGTCCGCCTTCTTGTCGGCCTTCTTGGCCTTCGGGGTGATGGCCTCACCCTTGCTGTCGTCGCCCTCGAGAGCCTTCGCGAACTCGTCGAAGGAGGCGCGCTTGGCTTCCTTGGTCGCCGGGGCGAGCAGCGGCTTCTCCGGGGCCGGGAGGCCCTTGTGCTTCTGCCAGTCGCCGGTGAGCTTCAGGATGGCGAGAACCGGCTCGGTCGGCTGGGCGCCGACGGACAGCCAGTACTGCGCACGCTCGGAGTCGACCTCGATACGCGACGGGTTGTACGTCGGGTGGTAGAGGCCGATCTCCTCGATCGCACGACCGTCCCGGCGGGTGCGGGAGTCGGCGACGACGATGCGGTAGTGCGGCTGGCGGATCTTGCCGAGGCGCTTGAGCTTGATCTTGACTGCCACTGGAGTGGTGTCTCCTGAACTTGACGTGGTTGGGCACTTGAGATGCCACGTGGGGTTGCGGTACTCGGGTGCCCGATGGACGCGTCAGCCGGAGGAGAGAGGGGTCCTGTGCGACTGTCGAGTACAGCTAGCCATTGTGCCACACCCCGGCGGGTCAGCTTGCGGCACCCACGGTCTCGCCCACGGTGTCCGGAATGCGGAAGGGTTTGCCGCAGCCGCCGCACATGATGGGCGCCTGGGCGAGCACGGAGGGCACCACGCGCACGTTGCGCCCGCAGTCGCAGACGGCCTTGACGCGCACGCCGCCGCCCGAGGAGCCGTGCCGGGCGGCCGGTCCGCGGAAGGAGCGCTTGGTGTCGGCGGCGGTCGCCACGGTGTGGGCCTTCAGGGCGCGCTGGAGCCGCTCGATGGTGGTCCGGTAGCGCCGCCTGGCGTCCGCGTTCAGGGTGACCAGGGAGAAGCCGCTGCTGGCGTGCGGCTCCTCGGGGTGGTCGAGACCCAGCTCCTCGGCGATCGCGAGGAATCTGCGGTTGTGGTAGCGGCCGGCGCGGGAGGTGTCGCGGACCCCGCGGGCGGCTGCGATGCCGTGGACTGCCTCGTGGAGCAGTCGCTCGAAGGAGAGTTCGGCGCCGCAGGCGGACGAGGACTCTCCGATCAGGGACTCGGGCGCGGCAAGGTCCGGCAGTTCGGGGTGGTGCCGCTGAATGTCGGCCCACGCCTGTGCCAGCTCTGCGGCGAGGACAGGTGGTGTCGTGCTCACGTCGGGTACAACGAGCCGGATCCCTTCCGGGTTCCATTCCGGGGCAACTGAAATATTTTGCACGTACCCGTCAGTCAAGAGGGCTTCCCTTCGCGTCGTACGGCGCTGCCGGGCGGGGTTGCGAGGGACAGTACCGGGCGTCTGCCCGAACTCGGGCACCACCCCCCTCCGATGGCCGAAGCTCGCCGTAGGCCGTCCGTCGGCGATCCCTCGGCGATCCGTCGGCAGCTTCGTCGGCGGTCCGCGACTCGTGCGCCGCGAGCACTGGACGGGGGGCGGGTTGCGCAGTTCCCTGGCTACGGGGGGTTGTCGTCCGAGCACGGATCCGAGTACGGATAGGGGCGCTTTCCATGACACCTACGCTCGTCCCGCACCACCCCGCGCGCGACTGGGCCGAGATCCAGGAACGGATGCTGGTCCCGCTCTACGAGGCGGTGTACGACCGGCTCGGCGTGGGGCCCGGGTCGCGGGTGCTCGGCCTCGGCTGCGGTTCCGGCCTGGCGCTGCTCATGGCGGCTGGGCGCGGGGCGCGGGTGGCCGGCGCGGACCGGGACCCGGCGCGCCTCGCGCTGGCCCGGGAACGGCTGCCCGAGGTGCCGCTGACGGTGTCGGGGCTGCCGGAGGGCGGCCCGTACGACGTGATCACGGCGTTCCACGGGGCGGCGGCGCTCGGCTCCGATCCGGCGGCCGTCACCCGACTGGCGGAACGGGGCGGGGCGATCGTGCTCGCCTGCTGGGGTCCGGCGGAGCGGTGCGCGACGACTTCGGTGCTGCGGGTCGCGGCGCGGCTCGCGGGCTGGGGTCCGGCCGAGCGGAAGGGCCTGGGGGCGGCGGTGGCCGCGGCGGGGCTGCGGGCGGTCGGTTCGGGCCGGGTGGCGTGCCCGTTCGGCTACGCGGACCGGGACAGCGCGGTGCGGGGGCTGCTTTCGACGGGCGAGTTCGACGCGGCGCTCGCGGCGACGGATCCGGACCAGGTGGAGAAGGAGCTCCTGGAGGCCCTTGAGCCGTATGTGCGCGGGGACGGGACGGTGTGGATGCCGAACGTCTTCCGGTACGTGGTGGCGCGCACGCCCTGACGCGCGCCGGGGGTCACTCCTCCCCCGCTCCCCCGAGCCCCTCGCCCTCGCCCTTGGCCAGGCGCGGGATGCCCGCCGCCCGGTAGGCCTGCTCCTCCTCCAGGGTCTCGTTCTCCAGGAGGGCCGCGGCGAGGGCGTCGAGTCTGTCGCGGTGCTCGTTCAGCTGGCGTACGGCGCTCTCGTAGCACTCGTCGACGATGCGGCGCATCTCCGCGTCGACGGTGTCGAGGGTGGCGGGGGCGGCGGAGAGTCCGTAGGCCTGCTGGGCGTCGCCGGGGATGGCGGTGAGCCGGCCGACGCGTTCGCTCATGCCCCAGCGGCCGGCCATGCCGCGGGCGATGTTGGTGACCTGTTCGAGGTCGCTCTCGGCGCCGGTGGTGATGACGCCGAAGACGACCTGTTCGGCGGCCATGCCGCCGAGGGCGCCGATGATCCGGCCGCGCAGATACTCCTCCGTATAGGCATATTTATCGGACTCGGGTGTGGACAACGTGACGCCGAGGGCACGGCCGCGCGGCACGATGGTGACCTTGCGGACGGGGTCGGCGCCGGGCTGGAGCATGCCGAGGAGGGCGTGGCCGCTCTCGTGGTAGGCGGTGCGGCGGCGTTCTTCGAGGGGCATCACGAGGGGGCGTTCGGCGCCGAGCTGGACCTTTTCGAGGGCGTCGGAGAGATCGGACCGGGTGACGGTCTTCTGCCGGCGCTTGACGGCGAGGAGGGCGGCCTCGTTGGCGAGGTTGGCGAGTTCGGCGCCGGTCATGCCGGGGGTGGTCTTGGCCACGTGCTGGAGGTCGACGTCGTGGGCGAGCGGGATCTCGCGGGTGTGGATCCTCAGGATGGCCTCGCGGCCGCCGCGGTCGGGCGGGTTGACGTGGACGATGCGGTCGAAGCGGCCGGGGCGGGTGAGGGCGGGGTCGAGGACGTCGGCACGGTTGGTGGCGGCGAGGACGATGACGCCCTCGGAGCCGGTGAAGCCGTCCATCTCGGTGAGGATCTGGTTGAGGGTCTGTTCGCGTTCGTCGTGGCCGCCCATGCCGGAGCCGGCGCCGCGGGCCCGGCCGATGGTGTCGATCTCGTCGATGAAGATGATCGCGGGGGCGACCTTGCGGGCCTCGGCGAAGAGTTCGCGGACCCGGGAGGCGCCGACGCCGACGATCATCTCGATGAACTCGGAGGCGGAGGCGGAGAAGAAGGGCACGCCGGCCTCGCCGGCGACGGCGCGGGCGAGCAGGGTCTTGCCGGTTCCGGGCGGTCCGGCGAGGAGGACGCCGCGGGGCATCTTGGCGCCCATCTCGCGGTAGGCGCCGGGGTTCTTGAGGAAGTCGACGACGTCGTTGAGCTCGCCCTCGACCTCGTCGATGCCGGCGACGTCCTCGAAGGTGGTGCGTCTGCCGCCCTCCAGCTCGACGGGCTTGGGCGGGGCCTTGCGCCCGAGCATGCCGCCGGCGCCGCCCATGCCGCCGCTCATGCGGCGGGCGATGAACACCCACAGCAGGACGAGGAGCACCATCGGGGCGAGGGAGATGAGGAGATTGGCGAGGAAGCTGCGTTCCTGGACGACGGGTTCGGCGGTGACGGTGACGTTGTTCTTGGTGAGCTGGGCCCACAGCTCGTCGTCGGCGAAGGCGGGCCGCTGGGTGGTGAACTTGGTGTAGTCGCCGTCGCCGCCGGGGACCGGCTGTTTGTTCTTGAGCTGGCCCTGGATCGCGTCGCCCTTGGAGTAGATCTTGGAGACGTTGCCGGCGGCGACCTGTTTGTCGAACTCGGTGTAGGAGATCGTCGGCCCGTCCTTCTCGTTGAAGAAGGACAGCACGAGGTTGGCGATGAGGTAGACGACGAGCGCCACGAGGATGAGGCCGCCCCAGCCTCCGGGCATCTTCTTCCTGGACGGCGCGGGCGGCGGGGCCCCTTCCGAGCGCCAGGGCTGATCGGTCCGGTCGCGCGGGGGTACGGGGTTGGCCACGGGCTCTCCTCGGGGCTCGGGGCGGCAGTGGCCCCAGTATCGAAGAACCGGGCATCAGCGGCATTACGGGTGGGCCGGGCGAACGAAAAGGGGCCCGCGGCGGTTTCGCACCGCCACGGACCCCTCGTCGGGCGAACGCCCCGGGGACGTCAGCCCATGAACTTCTTGAACTCGTCCGGGAGCTCGAAGTCACCCGGGCCCTCGCCCGCCGCAGGGAGCCCGAAGGCGCCGCCGGCCTGGGCCTGCTCGCGCTTGGCCTGGGCGGCCTGCTCCTCGGCCTTCCGCTTCATCGGGTTGCCGCTCTTGCGCTTGCCCTTGGCCTGCTTGATCTGCTTCTTCTGCCGGCCGGGACCGCCGCCCATGCCGGGGATCCCCGGCATGCCGGGCATGCCGCCGCCCTGGGCCATGCGGGACATCATCTTGCGGGCCTCGAAGAAGCGCTCCACCAGACCCTTGACGGCGCTGACCTCGACGCCGGAACCCTTGGCGATACGGGCACGGCGGGAGCCGTTGATGATCGTCGGGTCCTGGCGCTCGGCCGGGGTCATCGACTTGATGATCGCGCCGACGCGGTCGACCTCGCGCTCGTCGATGTTGTTGATCTGCTCCTTCATCTGCGCCATGCCGGGCAGCATGCCGAGGAGCTTGGAGATGGAGCCCATCTTGCGGACCTGCTCCATCTGGGCCAGGAAGTCGTCGAGCGTGAACTCCTGGCCCTTCTTGGACGCCAGCTTGGAGGCCATCTTGGCGGCCTCTTCCTGGCTGAAGGTCTGCTCGGCCTTCTCGATGAGCGACATGATGTCGCCCATGCCGAGGATGCGGGACGCCATGCGGTCCGGGTGGAACGCGTCGAAGTCGTCCAGCTTCTCGCCGTTGGAGGCGAACATGATCTGCTTGCCGGTGACGTGCGCGATGGACAGCGCGGCACCACCGCGGGCGTCGCCGTCGAGCTTGGACAGCACCACGCCGTCGAAGCCGACGCCGTCGCGGAAGGCCTCGGCGGTATTGACCGCGTCCTGACCGATCATGGCGTCGACGACGAAGAGGACCTCGTCGGGCGAGGTGGCGTCGCGGATGTCCGCGGCCTGCTGCATCAGCTCCTGGTCGATGCCGAGGCGGCCGGCGGTGTCGACGATCACGACGTCGTGCATCTTCGAGCGCGCGTACTCGATCGAGTCCTTGGCGACCTGGACCGGGTCGCCCACGCCGTTGCCGGGCTGCGGGCCGTAGAAACCGACGCCCGCGCGGTCGGCGACGACGCCGAGCTGGGTGACGGCGTTGGGGCGCTGGAGGTCACAGGCGACGAGCAGCGGGGTGTGGCCCTGGCCCTTGAGCCAGAGACCGAGCTTTCCGGCGAGGGTGGTCTTACCGGCACCCTGGAGACCGGCGAGCATGATCACGGTCGGCGGGTTCTTCGCGAACTTCAGCCGGCGGGTCTCGCCGCCGAGGATGCTGATGAGCTCCTCGTTGACGATCTTGATGACCTGCTGGCTCGGGTTCAGGGCCTTGGAGACCTCGGCACCGAGCGCCCGCTCCTTGACGCGGGAGATGAACGCGCGGACGACCGGGAGGGCGACATCGGCCTCGAGGAGGGCGATACGGATTTCCCGGGCCGCGCTGTCGATGTCCTGCTCGGAGAGGCGGCCTTTACCCCGGAGGGACTTGAAAGTCGCGCTGAGGCGGTCGGAAAGCGTATCGAACACGGTGGTCGCGATTCCTCGGGTCGGGGTGGGCAGTCACCCAAGGGTATCCGGCCCGTAGGGAACCCGGTCGGCCCCCGGTCGTCCCCCGGTCACCGCAACGCCTCCTCCAGCGTCTTCGCCAGGGCCGCCGCCTCCTCCGGGTCGGGCAGGGAGCCGTCCGGGCGGGTCACGTACAGGGTGTCGACGGCATTGGCGCCGAGGGTGGAGACATGGGCGCTGCGGACCCGGACCTCGGCGCCCTCCAGAGCCCGGCCGATGCGGTGGAGCAGGCCGGGCGCGTCCTGGGCGCGGACCTCCAGGACGCATGCGTGGCGGGAGGCGGCGGGGGCGACGGTGACCCGGGGCGGCGGCGCGGTGACCCCGCGGCGGCGCGGCTGGGCGGCGTCGCGTTCGGCGAGCCGTGCGGACACGTCGAGGGAGCCGTCGAGGGCGCGGACGAGGTCGGCGCGCAGCCGGTGTGCCTCGGGCAGCGAGCCGTACTCGGCGGCGACCCGCCAGTCGAGGACGAGGACCGGCCTCCGGCCGAGCCCGTCGGGCAGGGCGACGGCGCGCAGGTCGGCGGCGCGGACGGTGAGGCGGTGCAGGGCGAGGACACCGGCGACGGCGGGCAGCACGCCGGGGCGTTCGGGGAGGGCGACGAGGAGTTCGACGCCGACGGGCTCGGATTCGGGTTCGGGCTCCTGGGAGCCGTCGGGGACGGTCGGCTCGGTGTGCAGGGCGAGGACCGGTTCGCCGGTGCGCAGGGCCTCGATCGCGAGGCGCTCCTGTTCGGCGCTGGGGGCGGCGGCCTCGGGGTCCGGCGGTTCCTCGCCGGCGAGGACTCCGGCGACGCGGCTGACGAGCTCGTCGACGAGCCGGGCGCGCCAGGTGGACCAGGCGGCGGGTCCGGTGGCGAGGGCGTCGGCCTCGGTGAGGGCGTGCAGGAGTTCCAGGGCGCCCTGGGTGCCGATGGTGTCGGCGACGGTGCGGACGGTGGCGGGGTCGTCGAGGTCGCGGCGGGTGGCGGTCTCGACGAGCAGCAGGTGGTGGCGGACGACGGTGGCGAGGACGGCGGTGTCGGCGCGGTCGAAGCCGAAGCGGCCGGCGAGGTCGCGGGCGATGGTCTCGCCGGCGACGGAGTGGTCGCCGGGCCAGCCCTTGCCGATGTCGTGCAGGAGGGCGGCGACGAGGAGCAGGTCGGGGCGGTGGACACGGCGGGTGAGGGAGGCGGCGCGGACGGCGGTCTCGACGAGGTGCCGGTCGACGGTCCAGGTGTGGACGGGGTTGCGCTGGGGGCGGCAGCGGACCCGTTCCCAGTCGGGGAGCAGCCGGGTGATCAGGCCTTCGGCCTCCAGGGCCTCCCAGACGGGGACGGTGGGTTCGCCGGCGCCGAGGAGGGTGACGAGGGCTTCGCGGGCCTCGGCGGGCCAGGGCGTGGGCAGGGTGGTGCCGGCGGCGGCGAGGCGGCGTACGGCGTGCGGGGAGAGCGGCAGTCCGGCCTGGGCGGCGGCCGCGGCGGCGCGCAGCGGCAGGACGGCGTCGCGTTCGGGGCGTGCGGAGAGGGCGAGGACGGCCTCGCCGTCCATCTCGACGACGCCCTCGGCGAGCGGGGTGCGCTCGGCGGGGGCCTTCGCCCCGCCCGTACGGCCGCCGGCGCGTCCGCCGAGGAGGCCGCGGAGCCGGGGCCGGGCGGTGCGGGCCCGGACCACGCGACCGACCTCGCGCCAGGTGACGTCGGAGGCGTACGCGATGGTGCGCGCCGCCTCGTACACCTCGCGGAGCAGGGTGTCGGCGTCGAGGAGGCCGAGTTCGGCGGCGACGGCGTCCTGCTCCTGGAGGGCGAGCCGGTCGGTGGCGCGGCCGGTCGTGAGGTGGAGGGCGTCGCGGGCGTCGAGGAGGCGGCGGCGGGCGTCGTCGAGACCCTCGCGGGGGGCGTCGGCGAGCCAGGAGGCGGCGACGGCGCGCAGCGCCTGGGCGTCGCGGAGGCCGCCGTGGGCCTCCTTGAGGTCGGGTTCGAGGAGGTACGGGAGCTCGCCGACGCGTTCGGCGCGTTCCCGGCACAGCGCGTGGAGCTCGGGCAGCCGGCGGGTGGCCTGGTTGCGCCAGTCGGCGAGGACGGCGGTGCGCAGGGCGGCGGCGAGGGCGGTGTCGCCGGCGACGGGCCGGGCGTCGAGGAGGCCGAGCTGGACCTTGAGGTCCTCGCCTGCGGTCTTGCGGGCCTCGGCGGTGGTCCGTACGGAGTGGTCGAGGGCGAGGCCGAGGTCCCACACCGGGTACCAGAGGCGGTCGGCGAGGGCGGCGATCGCACGGGGGTCGGCGCTGCCGTCGTGGAGCAGGAGCAGGTCGAGGTCGCTGCGCGGGGAGAGTTCGCCGCGGCCGTAGCCGCCGACGGCGACGAGGGCGGTGCCGGGGGGCGCGCCGGCGGCCTGGTACAGCCCGGCGAGCCAGTCGTCGGTGAGCCGGGCGAGCGCGGTACGGCGCGGCGGCCCGGACCGCGTCTTCTCGGTGAGAAGGCGCAGTCGGGCCGCCGCGTAACCGCCGGGTCCGGTGTCGTCGGTGTTGTCGGGCTCGTCGTCCCGCACGTCGATGCTCGTCACCAGCGGCTCCTTACAGAATCAAGCGCTACAGGGCGTCCGGTCCGCGCTCTCCGGTGCGGACCCGTACGGCGGTCTCGACCGGGACGCTCCACACCTTTCCGTCACCGATCTTGCCGGTGCGGGCGGCCTTGACGACGACCTCGATGAGCTGTTCGGCGTCGTCGTCCTCCACCAGGACCTCGATACGGATCTTGGGGACGAGGTCGACGGTGTACTCGGCGCCGCGGTAGACCTCGGTGTGGCCGCGCTGGCGGCCGTATCCGCTGGCCTCGGTGACGGTGAGGCCGTGGACGCCGAAGGCCTGCAGGGCCTCCTTGATCTCGTCGAGCCGGTGCGGCTTCACGACCGCGGTGATGAGCTTCATGCGTCCACCTTCGTGTTCTGCGTCGGGGCGGGTGCGGGGGCGGCGGTGGTGCGTCCGGTGACGCCGCCGCCGGCGCCGCTGAAGTCGTACGCGGTCTCGGCGTGCTCGCTCTGGTCGATGCCGGAGACCTCGTCGTCCTCGGTGACCCGCATGCCCATGGTCTTGTCGATGATCAGGGCGAGGATCGCGGAGGCGATCAGGGAGTAGGCGAGGACGGCGAAGACGCCGATCGCCTGCTTGCCGAGCTGCTCCAGGCCGCCGCCGTAGAAGAGGCCCTTGGCGTCGGACTGGACGCCGCCGGTGGCGAAGAGGCCGACGAGGAGGGAGCCGACGACGCCGCCGACCAGGTGGACGCCGACCACGTCGAGGGAGTCGTCGTATCCGAGCTTGTACTTCAGGCCGACGGCCATGGCGCAGAGCAGACCGGCGATCACGCCGATGGCGATGGCGCCGAGCGGGGAGCAGGAGCCGCCGGACGGGGTGATGGCGACGAGGCCGGCGACCGCGCCGGAGGCGGCGCCGAGGGTGGTGAAGGAGCCGTGGCGGAGCTTCTCGTAGGCGAGCCAGGCGAGCATGGCGGCGGCGGTGGCGACCTGGGTGTTGACGAACATGACGGCGCCGACGCCGTCGTCGTTGCCGAGCCACGAGCCGGCGTTGAAGCCGAACCAGCCGAACCACAGCAGGCCCGCGCCGAGCATGACCAGCGGGAGGCTGTGCGGGCGCATCGGGTCCTTCTTGAAGCCGACCCGCTTGCCGATGACGAGGATCACGCCGAGGGCGGCGGCGCCGGCGTTGATGTGGACGGCGGTGCCGCCGGCGAAGTCGATGACGCCCAGCTCGAAGAGCCAGCCGCCGGCGCCCCAGACCCAGTGGGCGACGGGGAAGTAGACGACCGTGACCCACAGGGTGATGAACAGGGCCCAGGCGCTGAACTTCACGCGGTCGGCGAGGGCGCCGCTGATGAGGGCCGGGGTGATGATGGCGAACATCAGCTGGAAGACGGCGAAGACGTACACCGGGATGGTGTAGCCGTCCCAGAGCTCGGTGAGGCCGATGCCGCTGAGGCCGACGTAGTCGGAGGACCAGCCGAAGAGGGAGGCCGAGTCGGTGCCGAAGGCGATGCTGAAGCCGAAGAGCACCCACAGGATCGTGACGATCCCGAGGCTGATGAAGCTCATCATCAGCATGTTGAGGGTGGACTTCACGCGGACCATGCCTCCGTAGAAGAAGGCGAGGCCGGGGGTCATCAGCATGACCAGGGCGGAGCAGATGAGCATGAACCCGGTGTTGGCGGCGGACAGCGTGGGCGTGTCCGCGGCCAGGGTCGTGATGGCTGCTGCCATCGGCGTCTCCTCGTCGTCGTACGGCCTGTGCGGGGCGGGGCCGGTTATGAGCCAGAGATTCGCGCAGGCCGGTTTCCGCCGATGCCGCTCGATGTTTCGCCGTAGTGACGAAGGAGGGGGGCGTGTTACGCGACCGTGAACGGCAGGGTCACAGCCAGGTAACGGCCGCACCCTCCGCGGGTGCGCGCAGAAACCCGGCCGCGTCGGTCGTCCGTGTGTCCTTGCGGCGGGGGAGCCGAGTCGGGCTTACGGGACGGCCGGCGCGGCCGGTGTCTTCGGGTGGTGCGGCGCTGCCGCCCGGGTCAGACGGCCTCGGCGGTCTCCGGGAGCAGCGCGGTGAGCCGGTCGGTGAGGTGGACGACTTCGGCGACGTCGCCGAAGTCGCGGGCGGCGGTGTCGACGGTCTTGCGCAGCCGGGTGTTGACCCGCTCGGAGCGCACCTTCCTGGCGATGCCGATGGCCTTCTCGGCGAGTGCGACGGACTGCTCGGGCTCGCGCTTGAGCAGGTGCACGGTGGCCATGCCGATGAGGTTGAGGGCGTACGAGCGCTGGTGCTCGGTGTCCTGCTCGAAGAGCTGGACGGCCCGCTCCATGACGGGTTCGGCGAGCGAGGCGTAGGTGGGCGAGCGGCCGGCGACATAGGCGAGGTCGCGGAAGGAGTGCGAGTTCTCGCCGTTGAGCTCGGCCTCGGAGAAGAAGCGGATCCAGTCGGGCTCGGGCTCGCCGTCGAGGCCGATGTCGGAGAAGGTGTCCTCGGCCATCCGGACGGCCCGCTTGCACTTGGAGGGCTGTCCCATGTTGGCGTAGGCGCGGGCCTCCATCGCATACAGCATGGCCTGGGTGCGGGAGGTGGCGCAGTCCCGACTGCCGTACTGGGCGAGGTGGATGAGTTCGAGGGCGTCGTCGGGCCGGCCGAGGTGGATCATCTGGCGGCTCATCGAGGACAGGATGTACGAGCCGAGGGGCTTGTCGCCGGCCTCCTTGGCGGCGTGCAGGGCGAGCACGAAGTACTTCTGGGCGGTGGGCTGGAGGCCCACGTCGTAGCTCATCCAGCCGGCGAGCTCGGCGAGCTCGGCGGCGCACTTGAAGAGGCGCTGGGCGACGGGTCCGGGCTGCGGCTCCTGGAGCAGGTCGGTGACCTCGTGGAGCTGGCCGACGACGGCCTTGCGGCGCAGTCCGCCGCCGCACTGGGCGTCCCACTGCCGGAACATCGCCGTGGTGGACTCCAGGAGGTCGAGCTCGACCGGGGAGAGCCGGTGCGGACGCCGCTCGATCTCGCCGGGGTCGGGCCGCTCGCCGTCGCCGGTCGGGGTGGGCACCAGCCAGCGCTGCATGGGCTCGATGAGGGCGGGTCCGGCGGCGAGCTGGAGCGAGGAGCCGAGGAAGCCGCGCCGGGCGAGCATCAGATCGCTGCGGGAGAACTCGCTGAGCAGGGAGACGGTCTGGGGGCCGGCCCAGGGCAGGTCGACTCCGGACACGGAGGGCGACTGGTGGGCGGTGCGCAGTCCGAGGTCCTCGACGGCGACGACGGAGCCGAAGCGCTCGGAGAACAGCTCGGACAGGATCCGCGGGATCGGTTCACGGGGCTGCTCGCCGTCGAGCCAGCGCCGCACCCGGGAGGTGTCCGTGGAGATGTGGTGCGCGCCCATCTGCCGGGCCCTGCGGTTCACCTGGCGCGCCAGCTCGCCCTTCGACCAGCCGCTGCGCACGAACCACGAGCTCAGCTGCTCGTTCGGGCGCTTGCCGGCAGCCGAACCGTCTGCGCCGCTGTCGCCCACTGGAACGCCCCCCATCTGCCTGATGTCCTCGTGCGTACCCCTGCCAGCATGCCGTGTCTCGGGCTGTCCGTCCGGCGTTTGCGCCTCTTCGAACGGAGAACCGGGTTGCCTGCGGCATACCCACGCGTGCCATTCGCCCCGGGGTTCGTGTACCGAAGGTAATCCTACGATCACCCGTCCGCGCATGGCGTTTCAAGAAACGCCACCATTCGCCACCCCTTCGAATGAACTCGCCGCGTGCGGAACACGATTCACTTGACATGCGACGGAGCGGGGTCGAGGAACCGGGGCGCGAGGAGGCGCGTGTCGCGGTCCGCACCACCGACCGCACCACCGCACGCCCGCGTGGCGGCGCGATGTGGCGGATCGTGACGGTGGACCTCCGGTCCGTAACCACCGGCGCGTTCGACCCGTTGGAGGGGGCATGGGCTTCACGATCGGCGGCATTCGTGAGAAGCGGTCCGGCTCACGTCGCCGCGTACGCACGACGGAGTGCACAGCGGTGGCCGAGTACACCGGACTGTGGGGCTGGGACGTCGTCCCGGGGGCGCGGGCGGTCGCCGGCCGCTGCTCCTGCGGCGATCCCGTCTGTACGGCGCCGGGGGCGCACCCCCTCCCCTTCGCCGAGCCGGTCCCGGCCGGCGCGGGTCTCGACGTCGCGACCAAGGCGTGGTCGGAGTACCCGGGGGCGGCGCTGCTGCTGCCGGTGGGCCGCTCCTTCGACGTGATCGAGGTCGCCGAGGCCGCGGGCCGCCGGGCGCTCGTCCGTCTGGAGCGGATGGGGCTGCCGCTGGGCCCGGTGTGCGCGACGCCGACCGGACGGGCGCGGTTCTTCGTGGCGCCGGGCGCGGCGGCCGAGCTGCCGCGGCTGCTGTACCGGATGGGCTGGGACGACGCCGATCTGGATCTGCACTGTCTGGGCCCGGGGGCGCATGTGACCGCGCCGCCGTCGGACCTGGGCGGGCTCGGGCCGGTGCGCTGGCTGCGGCCGCCGACCCTGGACACCGCCGGGGCGCCGCCGCAGGCCCGGCTGCTGCTCGGCACCCTCGCGTACATCTGCCACCGCACCCGCCGCTGACCGCCACCGACCACCGCTGCCCGGCGTGCGCCGGCCCCGGTACGGAGAAGGGCCCCTGCCGTTGAGCTGCGGCAGGGGCCCTTCTCGTATGCGCTGCGGATCGTGTGCGTGCGCTGCGGCGCCGCGGAGGGTCAGTCGCCGATCAGGGCGTCGACGAACGCGCCCGGCTCGAACGGGGCCAGGTCGTCCGGGCCCTCGCCCAGGCCGATCAGCTTGACCGGGACGCCCAGCTCACGCTGGACGGCGACGACGATGCCGCCCTTGGCGGTGCCATCGAGCTTGGTGAGGACGATGCCGGTGATGTCGACGACCTCGGCGAAGACGCGGGCCTGGATGAGGCCGTTCTGACCGGTGGTGGCGTCGAGCACGAGCAGCACCTCGTCGAGCGGGCCGTGCTTCTCCACGACACGCTTGACCTTGCCGAGCTCGTCCATCAGGCCGGTCTTGGTGTGCAGCCGCCCGGCGGTGTCGATGAGGACGACATCGGCCTTCTCGGCGATGCCCTCCTTGACCGCGTCGAAGGCGATGGAGGCCGGGTCGCCGCCCTCCGGGCCGCGCACGGTGTGCGCGCCGACCCGCTCGCCCCAGGTCTGCAGCTGGTCGGCGGCGGCGGCGCGGAAGGTGTCGGCGGCGCCGAGGACGACGGACTTGCCGTCGGCGACCAGGACGCGGGCCAGCTTGCCGGTGGTCGTGGTCTTGCCGGTGCCGTTGACGCCGACGACCATCACGACACCGGGGGTGTCCTCGGGGCTCTCGGTCTTCACCGAGCGGTCCAGGTCGGCGCCGAGGAGGGCGATCAGCTCCTCGCGCAGCAGGCCGCGCAGCTCCTCGGGGGTGCGGGTGCCGAGCACCTTGACACGCTCGCGCAGCCGCTCGACGAGTTCCTGGGTGGGGGCGACGCCGACGTCGGCGGTGAGGAGGGTCTCCTCGATCTCCTCCCAGGTGTCCTCGTCGAGGTGCTCGCGGGACAGCAGCGAGAGCAGTCCCTTGCCGAGCGAGTTCTGCGAGCGGGCGAGCCGGGCGCGCAGCCGGACCAGCCGGCCGGCGGTCGGCTCGGGCACCTCGATCTCGGGTGCCTCGGTGACCTGCTCCTCGACGACGACCGGGGCCTCGGCGGTCTCGGCGGGGGCCGGGAGCTCGACCTCTTCGACGGTGCGGCGTGGTTCTTCCCGCGGTGTCTCCGCCTCGTCGCCGATGTGCGGTTCGGCGGGCGGAGCGGTGATGGTCGGGGCGGTGGACGGCGGCTCGGCCGGCGGCAGCTGCTTCTTCTTGCGGCCGCTGATCACGAGCCCGCCGGTCACGGCGACCGCGACGACCAGAGCGATGACTACAGCAAGGATGAGTTCCATAACGACTCCAGTATGGCGTGATCCCGCCGGGTGCCCCTCGTACCGGGCCGGGGTGCCTCACGGGCGCGTCCGGGACGTTCCCATCTGACACTTCGTCAGCTAACCTCCGTCCCGCCTGCGCCACCCACCGCGGAGGGGACCCCATGCCGTTCACCGTCGTCCGCTTCAACCTCGTCGACCCGCACGCCGACCCGGTCTCCCTCTCCGCCCGCTACCGGGCGGCCGTGGAGATGGCGGCGCACGCCGACGCGCACGGCGTCGACACCGTGCAGACCGAGGAGCACCACGGTGTCGCGAACAACTGGCTGCCCTCCCCCTTCGCCTTCGCGGGCGCGGTCTTCGGGGCGACCAGGAGGATCGCGGTGACCGTCTCGGCGATCATCGGGCCGCTGCACGACCCGCTGCGGCTCGCCGAGGAGATCGCGGTCCTGGACCTGCTGAGCGGCGGGCGGCTCGTGACGGTGGCGGGGATCGGCTACCGGCCGGAGGAGTACGAGGAGCGCGGGGTCGACTGGGGGCGCCGGGGCAGGCTGCAGGACCTGCTCCTGGAGACGCTGCTCGCCGCCTGGTCGGGCGAGCCCTTCTCGTATCAGGGCCGTACGGTACGGGTCACCCCGCGGCCGCTCACCCGGCCGCACCCGCTCCTCCTGGTCGGCGGCTCGTCGCGGGCGGCGGCCCGGCGGGCGGCCCGGCTGGGGCTGCCGCTGTTCCCGAGCGCGCATCTGCCGGAGCTCGAGACGTACTACCGGGAGCAGTGCGCGGCGTACGGCACGGAGGGCTGGACGATGATGCCGGCCCGCGAGACCCCGCTGCTGCACGTGGCGGAGGATCCGGACCGCACGTGGGCGGAGTACGGGGAGCACTTCCTGCACGAGGCGCGCACCTATGCGTCCTGGCAGTCGAAGGACATCCGCTCGGCGGTGCGGTCGACGGCGGGGACGGTGGCGGAGCTGCGTGCGGAGGGGGTCTACCGGGTGGTGACACCGGACGAGTGCGTGGCGCTCGGGGCGGAGCTCGACAGTCTGGTGCTGCATCCGCTGTGCGGCGGGATGCCGGTGGAGGAGGGCTGGCGGAGCGTGCGCCTGTTCGGTGAAGCCGTACTGCCCCGGCTCAAGGCACAGGACCTCGAACCGGGGCAGTTCCGTACAAGAGGAGGGGGCAGCGGGGATTAGCCCATCTCCTCCAACGCCTTGCCCTTGGTCTCCTTCACGTACCTGAGCACGAAGGGGATCGAGAGCACGGCGAAGACCGTGTAGATGACGTAGGTCCCGGACAGGTTCCAGTCTGCGAGGGACGGGAAGCTGGCGGTGATGGCCCAGTTGGCGATCCACTGGGCGGAGGCGGCGACGCCGAGGGCGGCGGCGCGGATCCGGTTGGGGAACATCTCGCCGAGGAAGACCCAGACGACCACGCCCCACGAGAGGGCGAAGAAGAGCACGAAGACGTGGGCGGCGACGAGCGCCACGACGCCCTGGGTGGTGGGGAGCTTGCCGTCGACGAGGTCGGCGGAGAAGGCCCAGGCCTCGAAGGCGAGGGCGATGGCCATGCCGACGGAGCCGACGAGGGCGAGCGGCTTGCGGCCGACCCGGTCGACCAGGACCATCGCGATCACGGTGCCGACGATGTTGATGATCGACGTGGTGAACGAGTAGAAGAACGAGCCCGAGGGGTCGACGCCGACGGACTGCCACAGCGTCGCGGAGTAGTAGAAGGCGACGTTGATGCCGACGAGCTGCTGGAAGACGGAGAGGCCGATGCCGACCCAGACGATGGGCAGCAGCCTGGACCTGCTGCCGGCGACGAGCAGGTCCCTGAAGGTGGACTTGTGCTCGCTGCGCATGGCCAGGTCGATCTCGGCGACCCGGCGGTCCAGGTCGACGCCGTGGCCCTCGACCTCGGCGAGCACCTCCTTGGCGCGCTCGGTCCTGCCGACGGAGATGAGGAAGCGCGGGGACTCGGGGATCGCGAAGGAGAGCATGCCGTAGAGGAGGGCGGGGACGACCATCACGCCGAGCATCCACTGCCAGGCCTCCAGGCCGCCGATCTCGCCGCGCTGGTCGCCGTCGGCGAGCTGGAGGATGCCGTAGTTGACCAGCTGGGAGATGGCGATGCCGATGACGATGGCGGCCTGCTGGAAGGAGCCGAGGCGGCCGCGGTACGCGGCGGGGGCGACCTCGGCGATGTAGGCGGGGCCGATGACGGAGGCCATGCCGATGGCGAAGCCGCCGACGATCCGCCAGAAGGCGAGGTCCCAGAGGGCGAAGGGGAGCGCCGAGCCGACGGCGCTGACGGCGAAGAGCACGGCGGAGATCTGCATGCAGCGGATGCGGCCGATGCGGTCGGCGATCCGGCCGGCGGTGGCGGCGCCGATGGCGCAGCCGATCAGGGCGATGGCGATGACCTGGGCGAGGGTGCCGGAGCCGATGTCGTAGCGGTCGCGGATGGCCTCGACGGCGCCGTTGATGACGGAGCTGTCGTAGCCGAAGAGGAAGCCGCCCATCGCGGCGGACGCCGTGATGAAGATGACGTGTCCGATGTGGTCCGGATGGGCCGAACGGCCTTCGGACGAAGGCGGTGTGGGCGCCTGCGCGGTGCTGGTCACAAGGACTCCTCGGGGCTCCGGCAGCGTCGCCGGTGCGGTGGGGGGGCGAGCCCTTCAAGTGGGGCACAACTCCACGCCGGGCACCACTTGAAGGTAAAAGCAACGTTGCAGAGACTATGCCTTCAGGTTTCGAAGTCAAGACTCGATGTCGTATGACTTGAAACGCACTCTGTGGCGCCTTGTGTTCAGAACTTGAAGTGATCTTGAAGGATCTTTCTCAGCGGAGCCGCTGGCTGATCACCTTCGAGACGCCGTCGCCCTGCATCGACACGCCGTACAGCGCGTCCGCGACCTCCATCGTGCGCTTCTGGTGCGTGATCACGATCAGCTGCGAGGACTCCTGGAGCTCCTGCATGATCCGGATCAGTCGCTGCAGATTGGTGTCGTCGAGCGCAGCCTCGACCTCGTCCATCACGTAGAACGGGCTGGGCCGCGCCTTGAAGATGGAGACCAGCAGCGCCACGGCCGTCAGCGAGCGCTCGCCGCCGGAGAGCAGCGAGAGCCGCTTGACCTTCTTGCCCGGCGGGCGGGCCTCGACGTCCACGCCGGTGGTGAGCATGTTGTCCGGGTCGGTGAGCACGAGCCGGCCCTCGCCGCCCGGGAAGAGCCGGGAGAACACCCCCTCGAACTCGCGGGCCGTGTCCCGGTACGCCTCGGTGAAGACCTGCTCGACCCGCAGATCGACCTCCTTCACGACCTGAAGGAGGTCCGTTCGGGTCTTCTTCAGGTCCTCCAGCTGCTCGGACAGGAACTGGTGCCGCTCCTCGAGAGCCGCGAACTCCTCCAGGGCGAGCGGATTCACCTTTCCGAGCTGCTGATACGCCCGTTCGGCGGCCTTGAGCCGCTTCTCCTGCTCCGCGCGGACGAAGGGCCGCGGCTGGTTGCGCGGATGGTCCGGGTCCTCCGGGAGCTGTTCGCCCTCGGCGGGCGGCGACGGCGGTACGGGCTGGTGGGGGCCGTACTCCTCGACGAGGGCCGCCGGTTCGACGCCCAGCTCCTCCAGGGAGCGGGACTCCAGCTGCTCGATCCGCATCCGCTTCTCCGCGCCCAGCACCTCGCCGCGGTGCACCGAGTCGGTGAGCTTGTCCAGCTCGGCCTTGAGCTCGCGGCCCCGGGTGCGGGCGGCGGTCAGCCCCTGCTCGCGGGCGCCCTTGGCGGCGTCGGCGAGGGCGCGCTCGTGCTCGGCGCGGGTCAGCGAGACCTCGATGTGGGCGAGCAGCTGGCGGGTGCCGGAGGCGACGGCGGTGGCCACCGCCGCCTCGTGGCGCAGCCGGGCGCGACGCTGTTCGGCACGCGCGCGTGCCTCGCGTTCGGCGCGGGCCGCCCGGTCGAGCGAGTCGGCCCGGCCGGCCAGACCCTTGACGCGTTCCTCGTGGGTACGGACCTGGAGGCGGGCCTCCATCTCGGTCTGGCGCGCGTTGGAACCGTCGATCGCGAGCCGGTCGCGCACCGAGGCGTCGGGCTCCTCGGCCCCGTCGTCCTGGAGGGTCTCCTCCGCGACGAGCAGCCGTTCGGTCAGCTCCTCGGCCTCGGCGAGGGCGGTCTCCAGGGCCGCTTCGGCGCGGGCCGCCGCGGCGGTGGTGCGCTCGGCCTCCCCGGCCGCTCCCCTGGCCTGGCCGGCGAGCCGGCCGAGCTGCTGCGCCACCTGCGACTTCTCCCGGTCGGCCGTCCGGCGCCGCTCGGTCAGCTCCTCCACCAGCCGTGCCGCCGCGCGCCGGCGCTCCTGCGCCGTCTCCTTCGCGGTGGCCAGCTCCGCGCACCGCACGTCGAGCTCCGCCAGCTCGGCCGCCGCCTCGTCCACCGAGGCCTGCACCTCCAGGAGGCTGGGCGCCCCCGCGGAGCCGCCCTGCGCGAAGTGCGCCCCGAGCAGGTCCCCCTCGGCGGTGACCGCCGTCAGCTCCGGCCGCGCCCGCACCAGCTCGACGGCCTCGTCCAGCCCGTCCACCACGCCGATGCCGTGCAGCAACCTGCGTACGGCGCCGATGAGTTCGGCAGGGCCGGTGACCAGCGCGGCGGCCGGGCGCACCCCGTCCGGCAGGGGTGTCTCCGGTACGGCGGGCTGGTCGCCCGCGAGCAGCAGCGAGGCCCGGCCCGCGTCCTGTTTGCGTAGCAGGCGCAGGGCCTCGGCGGCGGCGGTCGGGCCGGTGACGGCGAGGGCGTCGGCGGCGGCGCCCAGGGCGGCGGCGAGCGGGACCTCGTATCCGGGGGTGACGGTGAGGAGTTCGGCGGCCGGGCCGAGCAGGCCGCTGAGCCCGGCGGAGAGCAGCGCGCCGGTGCCGTCCTTGCGACGCAGGCCGAGGGCGAGGGCGTCGTGCCGGGCGCGGGTGGCGGCGCGGGCGCGGTCGGCGTCGGCGGCGGCCTCGCGGGCGGCGGCGAGGGCGGTCTCCGCGTCGGCGAGTTCGCGGCGGGCGGCCTCGTACCGCTCCCCCAGTTCGGTGTCGCCCGCGTCGAGGCCGTCGACCTCGGCCTTCAGCTGCTCGTACTCCTCCTGTGCGGCGACCGCCCGCTCCTGGGCCTCGTCGCGGGCGGCGGCCATCCGGTCGATCTCCGCCTGGGCCGAAGCGGCGCGCGAGCGGGCCGCGTTGACCTGGCCGTGCAGCCGGGCCAGGCCCTCGCGGCGGTCGGCGATGGCGCGGGCGAGGTCCTTGAGGCGCCGTTCCTCGACGGCGAGGGCGCGTTCCAGTTCGGCGCGGTGGGCGACGGTGTCGTCGAGGGCGCGCTCGGCCGCTTCGAGGGCGGCCTCCAGTTCGGCCTCCTGCTCGCGGATGCGGGCGGCCTCGCGCTCCATGTCCTCGGGATCCCGGCCGCGCCGCTCCTCCGGGGGCTGCGCGGTGGCGCTCTTGATCCGGGCGTCGGCGAGGGAGACGGTGCCGCGCACCCGCTCGGCGAGCTGCGACAGCTCGTACCAGCTCTGCTGGGCGCGCTGGAGCCGCGGTGCGAGGCGGCGCACCTCGTCCTCCAGGCCGGCCTCCTTCGCGAGGGCCGCCCTGAGTTCGGCCTCGGTGGCCTCCTTGCGGGCGAGCAGCGCGGCCTCGTCGGCGACCTCGGCCTTCAGCGCCTCCTTGAGGCGTACGAGGTCGTCGGAGAGCAGCCGCAGGCGCGCGTCGCGCAGGTCGGCCTGGATGACGGCGGCGCGGCGGGCGACCGCGGCCTGCCGGCCGAGCGGTTTGAGCTGGCGGCGCAGTTCGTCGGTGAGGTCCTGGACGCGGGCGAGGTTGGCCTGCATCGCGTCGAGCTTCCGCAGCGCCTTCTCCTTGCGCTTGCGGTGCTTGAGGACACCGGCGGCCTCCTCGATGAAGGCGCGGCGGCCCGCCGGATCGGCGTGCAGGACGGAGTCGAGCCGGCCCTGGCCGACGATGACGTGCATCTCGCGGCCGATGCCCGAGTCGGACAGCAGGTCCTGGATGTCGAGCAGCCGGCAGGTGTCGCCGTTGATCTGGTACTCGCTGCTGCCGCCGCGGAACATGATCCGGGTGATGGTGACTTCGGCGTAGTCGATGGGCAGCGCGCCGTCGGAGTTGTCGATGGTCAGCGAGACCTCGGCGCGGCCGAGCGGCGGGCGCCCGGTCGTGCCGGCGAAGATGACGTCCTCCATCTTGCCGCCGCGCAGCGACTTGGCGCCCTGCTCTCCCATGACCCAGGACAGCGCGTCCACGACATTGGACTTGCCCGAGCCGTTGGGCCCGACGACGCAGGTGATTCCCGGTTCGAACCGCAGCGTGGTGGCGGAGGCGAACGACTTGAAACCGCGGAGCGTCAGGGCCTTGAGATGCACGCCTGCGGACTCTACCCGGGGTCTCGGGTTTCACCCGTGAACGTGCAGGGCACACCCTCCCCCAAGGAATGTCACACGGGGACGGGGGGCGCCGCAGGAGCCGCGCAGGGAGATCGCAAGAAGGAAGGGACGCCGGAGCGCCCCTTGCATGTCCAGCATGTGCGATGTCGGCGAAGTGTGATGCGCGATGCCGGCCGTGCTGGCGTGAGTGTTCTCACCTGGCCCCTCGGGGCTGGGACCTCAGGTGAGCGCAGGCTCCGCATTGGTGACGTCGAGATCGATGCTGTCCAGCAGCGACTCTCCCTGGTGCTGGGCGGCGGCAGCGGCGAGCGCGTCATTCTCGGACTGGATCCGAACCAGCTCGGACTCGAGGTCCTGGACGCGCTGCTGAAGCCGTCGCATCTCGGCGAGGAGTCGCGGGTCGGAGCCGCCGACGTAACCGAGAAGCGCCTTTGCCATGATGGATGGTCCTCCACAATGAGTGACCGACCGAAGCGGTGTGGGTCGTGAGGGATTCGCACCCGCGGTGCTCGGCCGTGCTCTTTGTCGTGCCGGTTCTCACGGTCGAACAGCTAAGGTGCGCGGGGCTTCCAGAGTCTCACCAAAAAGTTTGACGGTCAACACGATCACGCCCTGCTTCCGGGCTTCACCGGGGGGCTGCGGCCGCGAAATACCGGCGGCGGCGCCTCGCAACTCGGTGCCCGAGGGGCGTGGAGATCATCCTTACTGCCGCAGCCTGGCACGGCGAGCGATTCTTCGCAACCACCAGGCCCTTCTCGCTTCCGCGACCGTTCACCGCGGTCCCCGTCCGGGGCCTTTCGCGGCTGTCGGACGGGGGTGTGCGGAGGGTGGTCGGGGGTCTTCGGAGGGAGACGGTCAGCGGACGGCGAAGCCGTCGTAGCCGCCGCGCGGGGTGTCCCATATCTCAGTGACACCGTCCACGCGCCCGGGCGTGTCGGCGGAGCGGAGCCATTCGAGCAGACGGTGGCAATTGTCACTCGGCCCCTCGGCCACGACCTGGACCCGGCCGTCGTCGAGGTTCAGGGCGAAGCCGACGAGCCCACCGATCTCCAGTGCGTTTGCCCTGGTGAACCAGCGGAAGCCCACTCCCTGTACCCGGCCGCGCACCCAGGCGGTCATCCGTACGTCCTCGTTCATGCCTGAACGCTAGCGGGCCAATTACGGAAGGAGCACGTCAGCCCCGCATGTCATGGCGTACAGTCCGTGCGGAACGGGCCTCACCCGTTCGGCGGTGCCCTGTTCGAAGGTCCGCCGGGAGGCCCGCAGAAGCAAAGATCAGCAAAGAGCACAGCTCATACGCGGCTCAGACAGCCGGCTCGAACGCAGTTCAGTACGTCAGGAGGCGAGCAGATGGGACGGCATCGCGGTACACGGCGCGGCGCACCCGTGAAGACCGGGCTGCTCGGTGTCTCCGCGGCGGTCGCGATCGGCGCGATCGGTGTCGCCTCGGGCCTGCTGCCCGGTGGCGAGACGTTCTCGTTCGACAACGCCGGCAAGGCGGAGCCCCGCGTGACGGCACAGGCCGATCAGCGGGCGCCGAGTCTGAACACCCAGGGCGGCGCCTCGGCCACCCCGGCCGGGGAGTCGGCCGGCACGCGCAAGGCCGCCGCCCCGTCGGCGAAGCCCACGCCGAAGCCGACCCCGTCGAAGACGGCGACGCCGAGCCCCGAGCCCACGACCGCGAAGCCCACGCCGAAGCCGAAGGCGACGACCCCGGCTCCGGTGAAGAAGACGCCGGCCCCGACCACCGAGGCCCCCGCCGCACCGACCGCCGCCGCCCGCTCCCTGGCCACCCGCGAGCAGGCCGCCGAGGCGGAGGTCGTGCGCCTGGTGAACGCGGAGCGCGCCAAGGTGGGCTGCGTCCCGATCCGCTCGGACGCCGAGCTCGCCGCCCTGGCCGGCGCCTTCAGCGCCGACATGGCCGCCCGGAACTTCTTCGACCACACCGACCCCGACGGCGCGACCCCCTGGTCCCGCGCCCAGAAGGCCGGCATCACGGACCTCGGCGGCGAGAACATCGCCCGCGGCCAGGTCGACGCGGCCGCGGTGATGAAGTCCTGGATGGCCAGCGACGGACACCGCGCCAACATCCTGAACTGCGACTACACCGCGCTCGGCGTCGGTGTGCACTTCGGCTCCGGCGGCCCGTGGTGGACGCAGGACTTCGGCTTCTGAGCCCGGAGTTCCCCGGATACGCGCGAGGGCCCCGTCACCACTCCGGTGACGGGGCCCTCCGACGTACCGGTCGGGTCAGGCGGCGGCCTTGCCGAGCGCGAAGGTGCGGGCGGTGGTGGCGACCCGGCGGCCGAGGTGCTCGGCGGTGGCTATGTCGGCCTTGTGGACGCCCTCCGGGCCGAGGTCGTTGAAGGTCTGGGCGCCCGCGCCGGCGAAGAAGCCGAGGCGGTTGAGGTCGTTCTCGGAGGCCTCGGTGGTGTTCCAGCCGGGCTTCAGGCCGAGGTTGACCCAGGTCATGCCGTGCTGGCCGGCCAGGGTCTGGAAGAACTGCAGGGTGTGCAGCTTGTCGCCGCTCTTCGAGCCGGAGTTGGTGAAGCCGGCCGCCAGCTTGTCCAGCCAGGCGTCGGTGAACCAGCGCTTCGAGGTGGCCTCGGCGAACTGGTGGAAGGCGCCGGAGGCGGTGCCCATGTAGGTCGGCGAGCCGAAGACGATCGCGTCGGAGGCGTCGAGCAGCTCCCACTCGGTGTCGGTGATCCCGTCGACGTCGATCAGGTGCACGGTGGCGCCGGCGTCGGCGGCCCCGTTCCGGACGGCCTCCGCGAGGACGGCGGTGTGTCCGAAGCCGGAGTGGTACGCGATGGAGACGACGGGCGTGGTCATGGAAGGACTCCTCGGCGGTGCGAAGAACGGCAGGGGGAACGACGAGAAGTAGAGTACTAACTTTTGGATAGTGCAATCTACTAGTTAGCGCTTCCTGTGCCACAGCGCTGTCCGCGCGTATGGTAGAGGGCATGACTGAGGACCTCGCCTTCAACGTGTTCGCCAAGGCCTGTCCCTCCCGCGGCACGCTGGAGCACGTGACCGGCCGCTGGGGCAGCCTCACCCTGGGGGCCCTGCACGAGGGCGGCGCCCGCTTCAACGAGTTGCGCCGCCGGGTGGACGGCGTGAGCGAGAAGATGCTCTCCCAGACGCTCCACGCGCTGGAGCGCGACGGACTGGTGCATCGCGAGGCGCAGCCCACCAACCCCCCGCGGGTCGACTACCGGCTCACGCCGCTGGGCACCGAGGTCGCCGAGCAGCTGCTCGGACTGATCCACCTCGTCGAGGGGCACATGCCGCAGGTGCTCGCCGCCCGCGAGAGTTACGACGCGGAGCGCGCCCCCGTCACGGGGTGAGTCAGACGGACGCGCGCGGCGGACGCTGGCAGCGCGGACAGAAGTAGCTGGAGCGGTTCATCCACGGGCGGCGGCGCATCGGCGTCCCGCACCGGTGGCAGGGCTCGCCCTCCCGCCCGTAGGCGTCGAGCGAACGGTCGAAGTAACCCGACTCGCCGTTCACGTTCACGTACAGGCTGTCGAAGCTGGTGCCGCCGACCGCGAGGGCCGCGTTCATCACGTCCCGGACATGCCCGAGCAGCTCCGCCGAGCGCGGCCGGGTGAGGGTGGCCGTCGGCCGCTCGTAGTGCAGCTTCGAGCGCCACAGCGCCTCGTCCGCGTAGATGTTGCCGACCCCGCTGATCAGCGACTGGTCGAGCAGTGCCCGCTTGATCGTGGTCCGCCGCAGCCGCAGCGCACCCGCGAAGGCGGCGTCGTCGAAGGCCGGGTCCAGGGGGTCGCGCGCGATGTGCGCGATGACGTCCGGCAGTCCGTCCGCGCTGTCCGGGGCGGTGTCGTGCAGCGAGAGCCCGCCGAAGGTCCGCTGGTCCACGAAGCGCAGCTCGGTGCCGGTGGAGTCGTCGAAGCGGATCCGGATCCTCAGGTGCTTCTCGTCCGCCGCGTCCTCCGGCTGGACGAGGAGCTGGCCGCTCATCCCGAGGTGTCCGAGCACGGAGGCGTCGCCGGAGTCCAGCGGCAGCCACAGATACTTGCCGCGCCGCCGGGCGATCCCGAACCGCTGCCCCTTCAGGCGCGCCGCGAAGTCCGCCCCGCCCTCGGGGTGCCGGCGCACCGCCCGCGGGTGCAGGACCTCGACCTCCGCGACGGTCCGCCCCGCGACCCACCGCTCAAGACCGCGTCGTACGACCTCGACCTCGGGCAACTCGGGCACGGGACTTCCTCCGGACGGCTCACAACGGGCTGGTAAGGGCTGCTGACCGCAGCCTACCGCCGGGCACGGACAGCACGATGCCCCCGTCCCTGGGCGGGACGGGGGCATGCGCGTCGGAGACGGAAGGGGGTCAGGCGGTGGCGGCCTGGTCCCCGGCGGAAGAGGTGTCGGCGCCCTCTTCCACGGTTGCGGCCTTGGCCGCTGCCGCGCGCTCGTCCGCGGCGGCGCGAATCGCGCGCCACGCGGACTCCGCCGCCTGCTGTTCCGCTTCCTTCTTGCTGCGGCCGGTGCCGGTGCCGTACGAGACACCACCGACGCGGGCGGCAGCAGTGAACGTCTTCTCGTGGTCCGGACCCTCCTCGCTGACGAGGTACTCCGGCACACCGAGACCCTCGGCCGCGGTGAGCTCCTGGAGACTGGTCTTCCAGTCCAGGCCGGCACCGAGGTTCGAGGACTTCTCGATCAGCGGGTCGAAGAGCCGGTGCACCAGCTCGGACGCCGCGTCGAGGCCCCGGTCGAGATAGACCGCGCCGATCACCGCTTCGAGGGTGTCGGCGAGGATGGACGCCTTGTCCCGGCCGCCCGTGCCTTCCTCGCCCCGGCCGAGCCGGATGAAGGAGCCCAGGTCGAGGCCGCGGCCCACCTCCGCCAGCGCACGCGAGTTGACCACCGCGGCCCGAAGCTTGGCCAGCTGGCCCTCGGGGAGATCCGGGTGGGTGCGGTACAGCGTGTCCGTGACCACCAGGCCGAGCACCGAGTCCCCGAGGAACTCCAGCCGCTCGTTGGTGGGCAGACCGCCGTTCTCGTACGCGTACGAACGGTGGGTGAGCGCACGCACCAGAAGGGCGGACTCGAGCTGATACCCGAGCCGCCCTTCCAGAAGCGTGTGGGACGAGGCCGAATTGACGTGGTCAGACATCGTGCCTCTCACCAGCCCCTCAGACCGAGAGGACCTGGCGCTTGTTGTAGGTGCCGCAGCTCGGGCACGCGATGTGCTGCTGCTTGGGCTCCTGGCAACGCTCACACGAAACCAGGGTGGGGACCGCAGCCTTCCACTGCGACCGGCGGTGGCGCGTGTTGCTGCGCGACATCTTCCGCTTCGGAACAGCCACGGCTACTTCTCCTGCTCTTCGTCGACACCGGTTGCGGCGCCGCTCATGTTGTCCTTCTCATCGGTTCCCAGCGAACCGGCGAGTCCCTGCAATGCCGCCCAACGTGCGTCGACGGCGTCGTGGTGGTGGTCCGGGTTGTCGTTCAGGTTGATTCCGCACTCGGAACACAGACCTTCACAGTCCTCCCGGCACACCGGCTGCATGGGCAGTGCGAGCACCACCGCATCGCGCAGCACGGGCTCGAGGTCGAACATGCCGTCCTCGAGGGGGATCATGTCCTCGTCGTCCTCGGCTTCGTCGTCCGCGGCCGCCTTCGAGCGGCCCCGGTCGTCGGAGTCGGGGTACGAGAACATCTCCTGGAAGTCCGCGTCGAGCTCCAGCTCGACGGACTCCAGACACCTTACGCACTCCCCCTCGGCCGATGCACGGGCGGTGCCTGTGACAAGCACCCCTTCCATGACCGACTCGAGACGGAGCTCGATCTCCACCGGGGCGCCCTCGGGCACCGCGATGACCCCCGCGATCCCCAGATCCCTGGGGGCGTCGACCGTGCGGGAGAGCCGCTGCATGGCACCAGGACGCCGTCCCAGCTCGTGCGTGTCGAACACGAGGGGATTGCGGTGGTCGAGGCGCGTGCTCAGGGCTCTTCCTGCTTTCGGATCGTTCACAGACGTGAGGGGGCTGCCGAACGAGGGCAGCCTTGACGGGTCACGACAGGCGCGACCGAACAGCCAGGATACTGGACGCTTCGCGCAGCTCCCAATCCGGGATCAGTGCCCCTGTTCGTACCGGCGCAGCTGCTCCAGGTCGATCATGCTCGTGTCGAAGAAGCTCGTCTCGTCGAGTGAGGCGGGCGCCTGCTGCGGGGCCTGGGCCTGCTGGACCTGCTGCTGGTACGCGTAGGGGTCCTGCTGGTACGCGTACGGGTCGACCTGGGGCTGCTGGTACGCGTACGGGTCGGCCTGCTGGGGCTGCTGCTGGTACCCGTACGGATCCTGCTGGTAGGCGTAGGCGTCCTGCTGGGGCGCCTGCGTCTGCTGAACCGGGATCTGCGCCGGCTGTACGGGCTCGGGGTCGGCCAGCTCCGCGAGGCCGGCCAGGTAGTCGGCGTCGCTGCCGTGGTGCAGGCCCGGGCCGCCGGCCGCGTCCTGGGCGGCCATGTGCTCGCCGAGGGCGTCCGAGGCGATCCGGCCGTGCAGCGTCTGCCGGCCGCGGCCGACGGCCTCCAGGGTCTTGCTCAGGACGGCCTCGAACGCGCCCAGCTTGACGTCCACGTAGGCGTCGGCGCGCTGGATCAGGGTCTGCGGGTCCGCGCTGTACTCGGGGGCGTCCTCGTCGGCGTACCCCTCGGCGTCGAGGCCCGGACCCCGGCCGAGCAGCTTCTCGCGGCCGCGGTCCACGGAGGCGATGGTCTTGTTGAGGACGACCTCGAAGTTGGCGAGCTTGGAGTCGACGTAGTCGTCGGCCTCGGCGCGGATCTCCTCGGCCTCGCGGCGGGCCTCGGCGAGGATCCGCTCGGCCTCGTCCTGGGACTGCCGGGCGACCTGGGAGTCGGAGACGATCGAGCCGCGCTCGGCGTGGGCGGCCTCGATGATCCGCTCGGCCTCCTGGCGGGCCTGCTCGACCATCTGCTCGCGCCCGCCCAGGAGCTCCTGGGCCTGGGCCAGGGAGCCGGGCAGGGCGCCCCTGACCTCTTCGAGCAGAGCGAGCAGCTCGGCCCGGTTGACCACGCAGGACGCCGACATGGGCATGGAGCGGGCGCTCCGGACCGTATCGACGATGTCGTCGAGCTTCTTCTGCACGTCCACCGGTGCTCGCCACTCTCTACAGCTGGATGGAGACGGACGGGACGACTGTAAGGCCAGTCGGGGCCCGTCCGGGACCTGGTGACGGAGCGTCAGTGGCGGTGGCCGGGGGTCACGGCCGGTTCAGCGCTCCCGCAGGCGCTCGGTGAGCCGGCCGAGGACCTGCGGCGGCACCAGGTGGGAGACGTCGCCGCCCCAGGCCGCGACCTCCTTGACCAGCGAGGACGACAGGAAGCTGTAGGTGGGGTTGGTGGGCACGAACAGCGTCTCGACGCCGGAGAGCCCGTTGTTCATCTGGGCCATCTGCAGCTCGTAGTCGAAGTCGCTGACGGCGCGGAGTCCCTTGACGATGGCGGGGATGTCGCGCTGCTTGCAGAAGTCGACGAGGAGGCCGTGGAAGGACTCGACCTCGACGTTGCCGAAGTCGGCGGTGACCTCGCGGATCAGCTCGATCCGCTCGTCGACCGTGAACAGGCCCTTCTTCGACTGGTTGATCATCACCGCGACGTGCACGACGTCGTACAGCTTGGAGGCGCGGGCGATGATGTCGAGATGTCCATTGGTGATGGGGTCGAACGACCCCGGACATACGGCGCGGCGCAACTTGGTTCCCTCGCTCTCCGGTCCGGTCATCGTGCGTCTTCGCACGTAGAGGCGGCGCGACCGTACCAAAACGTTCCCTCGCCGTAGCGACGGGCCCGCAGTGGTTCGAAGCCGTCCGGCCAGCCGAATTCGCCGCCTCGGGTGCTGCGCTCCACGGTGACGAGGGCATCCTCCGCCATCCAGCCCCCCGAGCGCATTGTGAGGAGGATCTCGCGGAGATCGGCGTCGGCGACGGCGTAGGGCGGGTCGAGGAAGACCAGGTCGTACGGCTCGGCCGGGGCCGGTCCGGTGATGATCTGCTCGGCCTTGCCGGTGCGCAGCTCGGCGCCGGGCAGGCCGAGGCTGCGGATGTTCTCGCGGACGGTCTTCGCGGCGCGCGGCTCGGCCTCGACGAGCAGGGCGTGGGCGGCGCCGCGGGACAGCGCCTCCAGGCCGACGGCGCCGGAGCCCGCGTACAGGTCGGCGACCCGGGCGCCGGCGAGGCCGTGGAAGGACTCCCAGGTGGAGAAGAGACCTTCCCTCGCGCGGTCGGAGGTGGGCCGGGTGCCGTTGCCCGGGGGCACGGCGAGCCGTCGTCCGCCGGCGGTGCCGGCGATCACGCGGGTCATGTGGGGTCCTCGCGATTCATAATCCATTGCGCTCGCAATAGCTTATGGCGGTTTCGGCCCCGTCGCGCCGACCCGTTCGCGTCAGCCCTTCTCCAGGTACTCCTCCCGGTCCTTGTCGAGGAGCGCGTCGAGCGCGGTGCGCAGGGCGGGGTGGGCGGTGAGGTCGGGGTCGGCGAGGACGAGGGCGGTGGCCTCCTCGCGGGCGGCGGCGATGACCTCCTCGTCCTCGATGACGGCGAGGACCCGCAGGGAGGAGCGGACGCCGGACTGGGCCTGGCCGAGGACGTCGCCCTCGCGGCGCTGTTCGAGGTCGATGCGGGAGAGCTCGAAGCCGTCGAGGGTGGAGGCGACGGCGCCGAGGCGCTGGCGGGCGGGGCTGGCCTCGGGCATCTCGGTGACGAGCAGGCAGAGGCCGGCGGCGGAACCGCGGCCGACGCGGCCGCGCAGCTGGTGGAGCTGGGAGACGCCGAAGCGGTCGGCGTCCATGATCACCATGGCGGTGGCGTTGGGCACGTTGACGCCGACCTCGATGACGGTGGTGGCGACCAGGACGTCCGCCTCGCCGGCGGCGAAGCGGCGCATGACCTCGTCCTTGTCGTCGGGGTGCATCCGGCCGTGCAGCACCTCGACGCGGAGTCCGGCGAGGGGTCCGGCGCGCAGCTGCTCGGCGACGTCGAGGACGGCGAGCGGCGGGCGCTTCTCGGCCTCGTCCTCGGGGCTGGGCTTCTTCTTGGCGCCCTTCTGGTTCGCCTTCTGGTCCTCCTCGTCGCCGATCCTCGGGCACACCACATATCCCTGGTGCCCGGCCTCGACCTCCTCGCGGACCCGCTCCCAGGCGCGGGCGAGGAAGTGCGGCTTGTCGGCGGCCGGGACGACGTGGCTGGCGATCGGGGAGCGGCCGGCGGGCAGCTGGTCGAGGACGGAGGTCTCCAGGTCGCCGAAGACGGTCATCGCGACCGTACGGGGAATGGGCGTGGCGGTCATGACGAGCAGGTGCGGGGGCTGCCTGCCCTTGCCGCGCAGGGCGTCGCGCTGCTCGACGCCGAAGCGGTGCTGCTCGTCGACGACGACCAGGCCGAGGTCGTGGAACTGCACCTTGTCCTCGATCAGGGCGTGGGTGCCGATGACGATCCCGGCCTCGCCGGTGACCAGGTCGAGCAGTGCCTGCCGCCGCGCGGCGGCGCCCATGGAGCCGGTGAGCAGCACGACCTTGGTGGCCTTGTCGGCGCCGCCGAGCATGCCTCCCTCGGCGAGGTCGCCCATCATCTCGGTGACCGAGCGGTGGTGCTGCTGGGCGAGCACCTCGGTGGGCGCGAGCATGGCGGCCTGTCCCCCGGCGTCGACGACGGCGAGCATGGCGCGCAGCGCGACCATGGTCTTGCCCGAGCCGACCTCGCCCTGGAGGAGGCGGTGCATGGGGTGTTCGGTGGCGAGGTCGTCGAAGATCTCCTTCGAGACGTGTCGCTGGCCCTCGGTGAGGGTGAAGGGGAGGCGGGCGTCGAAGGCGGTGAGGAGGCCGTCGGGGGCGGGGCGGCGGGGGACGGCGGCGAGCTGGGTGTCGGCGTGCCGGCGGCGGGCCAGGGCGACCTGGAGGACGAAGGCCTCGTCCCACTTGAGGCGGTCGCGGGCGTCGGCGATGTCGGCCTTGGTGCGGGGGCGGTGGATGCGGGTGAGGGCGTCGGGCAGGTCGGCGAGGCCGCGGCCCTCGCGCAGGGCGGGCGGCAGGGGGTCGACGAGGCCGGCCCAGGCGGTGGCGGCCATGGAGTCGAGCGCGATGCCGACGGACTGCTCGATGGTCCAGGACTCCAGCTGCTTGCAGGCCGGGTAGATGGGCAGCAGCTCGCTCGCGAAGGCCTTGACGGTCTCGGTGTCGCTGTCGGCGTCGAGGAGCTTGTACTCGGGGTGGGCGAGCTGGAGGCGCCGGTTGAACATGCCGACCTTGCCCGCGAACATGGCGCGCCGGCCGGGCAGCAGTTCCTTCTGGTGGAAGTGGACGGTACGGCCGAAGAAGACCAGCTGCATACGGCCGCTGCCGTCGGTGATGGTGACTTCCAGGCGCTGACCCTTGCCGCGGCCGCCCCGGTTGAAGGTGTGCACGCGCGCGTCGGCGACCTGGGCGACCACGGTGACGTGCTCGTCCAGCGGGAGGTCGGCGAGCGCGGTCAGCTCGCCGCGCTCGGCGTACCGCCGCGGGTAGTGGTGCAGCAGGTCGCCGACCGTGTGCAGGTCCAGGTGCTCGGCCATCACCTTGGCGGTGGCGGCGCCGAGCAGTTTCTTGAGGGGTTCGTCGAGCGCGGGCACGGGTCTATTGCACACCATGGCTCGGACAATCCGAGTGCCCTCGATTCTGAAACACGGGGACGTGGATGGTGGCCCAGCGCTACATTCGCGCTGTGCCGTTCGGCACCGGGCAGGGCTTGTCCGTCATGAGTCCGCGTCAGCGGGCCAGTGAGGAGCCACCGCGTTCGCGCACAGGCGGAGTCACTGCACACCACGGCGCTGAGTCGCAGAAGAGCAGGTGTGCCCGAAGCGCTCGGGTGTTGGGTCCACGGGATCGCGGGCCCAACACCCGAGCGCTGTCATTCCACCCCGATCAGTAGCGGCGGCGCCCCCGCCCCCGCGTGGTACGTCGTCGTGTCCACCGCCAAGTACGTGGCGCGGACGTGCTGTTCGAGAGTCGGTGCCAGGTCCTCCGGGGTGTCGTCCGCGACGACGAGGGTGACCAGCTCACCGCCGGCGGAGAGCATCCGGTCGAGGACGGTGACGGCGGTGGCGGTGAGGTCGCGGCCGATGACGGCGACGTCGCCCTCGATGAGGCCGAGGACGTCGCCGGCCTGGCAGACCCCGGCGGAGGTGAAGGACTGGCGTTCGGCGACGCCGAGTTCGGCGTAGCGGGTGGCGCCGGCGGCGGCGGTCATGGCGACGACGTCCTCGTCGAAGCGCCGCTCGGGTTCGTGGACGGCGAGGGCGGCGATGCCCTGGACGGCGGCGCGGGTGGGGATGAGGGCGACCCGGATGCCTTCGCGGCGGGCGTGTTCGGCGGCCTCGGCGGCGATCCCGCGCAGCTCGGTGTCGTTGGGGAGCAGCACGATCTCGCGGGCGTGGGCGCGCCGGATGGCCTCGGTGAGCTCGGCGGCGGTGGGGGTCTCGCCGGGGCGGGCGACCAGGGTGGTGGCCCCGGCCTCGGCGCACAGCCCGGCCAGGCCCTCGCCGGGCAGCACGGCGACGACGGCCCGCTCGGCGGGTTCGGGGCGGCTCTCGAAGTGGGTGACGCGGATCCGGTACGGGCGTCCCGCCTCGACACCGGCCTCGACGGCGGCGCCGGCGTCGTCGACGTGGACGTGCACGTTCCACAGTCCGTCGCCGCCGACGACGACCAGGGACTCCCCCAGGGCGTCGAGCCGGCCGCGGAGCCGGTCCACGGCCTCGTCCCCGGCCTCCAGGAGGTAGATGACCTCGTAGGCGGGGCCGGTGCCCGCGGCGCAGTCGACGGCGAGCGGCGGGTGGTGGTGCCAGGCGGGTTCGGCTGGCCGGTCGGGGGCCTCGCCCGCGAGGGCCTCCAGGAGGGCGCCGAGGACGGCGACCAGGCCGGCCCCGCCGGCGTCCACGACCCCGGCGCGGCGCAGCGCGTCGAGCTGTCCGGGGGTGGCGTCGAGGGCGGCGCGGGCCCCCTCGTACGCCCGTCCGGCGACCGTGACGAGGTCCCCGCCCGCGGCGCAGGCGTCGGCCGCCGCGTCGGCGACGGTGAGCAGGGTGCCCTCGACGGGGTGGGCGACGGCCTGGCGGGCCTGGCCCGCGGCGCTCGCCAGGGCGCGGGCGAGGTGGTCGCCGTCGGCGCCCTCGGTGAGGACCGCGGCCATGCCGCGGAGCAGCTGGGAGAGGATCGTGCCGGAGTTGCCGCGGGCGCCGAGCAGGGCGCCGTGCGCCATGATCCGTATGATCTCCGCCACGTCGGCGGCCCCGTCGGCGGCCTCCACGGCGCGGGCGGCGGACTCCACCGTCAGATAGAGATTGGTGCCGGTGTCGCCGTCCGCGACGGGATAGACGTTGATGGCGTCGATCTCCGCGCGCTCCCTCCCGAGGGCCGCAAGCGCCCCTGCGCACCAGGATCGGACCGTCTCGGCGTCGAGGGTCTGCGGAGCTCGCGGCAACGGGTGGTCCTCCTGTGCTTCGCGGTGGGTTCACCGCAGCGTAGACCGGCGACCGCCCGGGGCCCGGGGCGGGGGCCGGGCGGGCCGTGGTAGTTTCGTTCCACCGAAGCATCCGTTGTATGCTGCTTCGGTTGCCCGGCACTGACCGGGCCATTCCCCGGCAAGCCACTTCAGATCCTTGATCCGATTCCGGTGCGCCGGTTTCACTGTAAATCTGAAGTCTTTGGAGTGACCCGTGGCTGCCAACTGCGACGTCTGCGGCAAGGGGCCGGGCTTCGGCAACAACATTTCGCACTCGCACCGCCGTACGTCTCGTCGCTGGAACCCGAACATCCAGCGTGTGCGTGCCGTGGTCGGTCGGACGCCGAAGCGGCTCAACGTCTGCACCTCGTGCATCAAGGCCGGCAAGGTCTCGCGCTAATCGCGACGTCGTGTCGTAGCGCAGCCCCTGCGGTTGCCTTGAAAGGCCGGTTCACCTCGGTGAACCGGCCTTTTGCCTTGCCCGGAAACAGTCCGGCGGGCGACGGCTAGCGCCGCTGCATCCATCCGTGGTCGACCGGGCCGATGCCCGCGCCGAGCGCGAAGCCGGCGGCGATGGCGCCCGTGACGTACGCCTTGGCCTGCCGTACGGCCTCCGGGACCGTCAGGCCCTTCGCAAGGCCCGAGGCGACCGCCGAGGCGAGCGTGCAGCCCGTCCCGTGGGTGTGCCGGTTGTCGTGCCGGGGAGCGCGCAGCCACAGCTCCTCGGTGCCGTCGGTGAGCAGGTCCACGGCCTCGGCTACGTCTCCGGGCAGGTGCCCGCCCTTGATCAGCGCCCAGCGCGGCCCGTACGCGAGGATCGCGTCGGCCGCCCGGCGCATGCCGGCCTCGTCCTCGACCACGATGCCCGTGAGCTGCGCCACCTCGTCCAGGTTGGGGGTGGCGACGGTCGCGACCGGCAGCAGCTTCGTACGGACGGAGTCCAGGGCCGAGGCGGCGAGCAGGGAGTCGCCGTGCTTGGAGACGCCGACCGGGTCGACGACGACGGGGGCCCCGGTGGAGGCCAGCAGCTCCGCCACCGTCTCCACGAGCGCGGCGGAGGCCAGCATGCCGGTCTTGACGGCCTGGACGCCGATGTCGTCCACCACGGCCCGGTACTGGGCCCGTACGGCCTCCTCGGGCAGCTCCCAGGCGCCCAGGACGCCCAGCGAGTTCTGGGCGGTGACGGCGGTGATCACGCTCATGCCGTGGACGCCGAGCGCGAGCATGGTCTTCAGGTCGGCCTGGATGCCCGCGCCGCCGCCGGAGTCCGATCCGGCGACGGTCAGGACCAGAGGAGGCCGGGTGGTCACTCCATGCCCCCGAAGTGGTCCCAGCCGCCCTTGCTGTGCCAGGGCGCGCCGTCGACGGTCACCTGGGGCAGCGCGGAGGGGTTGAGGACCTCGCCGATGACCTTCCAGCGGGCGGGCAGCTTCACGTCCGCCGGGAAGGTGGCGACGATCGCGTGGTCCTCTCCGCCGGTGAGCACCCACTGGAGCGGGTCGACGCCGACGGCCTGGCCGATGTCGTTCATCTGGCTGGGGATGTCGATGGAGCCGGAGCGCAGGTCGATGCGGACCTTGCTGGCCTCGGCGATGTGCCCGAGGTCGGCGATGAGGCCGTCGCTGACGTCGCACATGGCGGTGGCGCCGAGGCCGGCCGCGGCGGGGCCGGCGTGGTACGGCGGCTCGGGGCGGCGGTGGGCCTCGACGAAGGCGCGCGGGGAGCGGAAGCCGCGGGAGAGCACCGCGTAGCCGGCGGCGGACCAGCCGAGCCAGCCGGTGTAGGCGACGACGTCGCCGGGCTTGGCACCCCCGCGGGTGACCGGGTCGTGGTTGCGCAGGTCGCCGAGGGCGGTGATGGAGACCATGATCGTGTCGCCGCGGACCACGTCGCCGCCGACCACGGCGGCACCGGCGACCTGACATTCGTCGCGCAGTCCGTCCATGAGTTCGGTGGTCCAGGTGACCGGGAGCTCGGCGGGTACGACGAGGCCGAGGAGCAGCGCGGTGGGCACGGCGCCCATGGCGGCGATGTCGGCGAGGTTCTGCGCGGCGGCCTTGCGGCCGACGTCGTAGGCCGTGGACCAGTCGCGGCGGAAGTGGCGTCCTTCGAGCAGGATGTCCGTGCTGGCCACCACCCGCCGGTCGGGGGCGGAGACGACCGCGGCGTCGTCGCCGGGCCCGATCCGCACCGCGGGGGTGGAGGTGAGCCGGGAGGTCAGCTCCCTGATGAGCCCGAACTCGCCGAGCTCTCCGACTGTGCCCTTCACCGCGATTCACCTCGTGTCGTCGTGCCGGCCGCCGCGCCGCCGTGCCGCTCCTCGCCGTGCGGGTCGCGGGCCGTCACCGTGCCGGATACCGTCAAGTAGACCGTCAACTTCTCATGTGCGTACGCCACCCCGGGTGCGCCTCCGGACCCGGAGGTCTCCCCGCGGCCCGCGGCGACGCGGTACCGTGGCGTCTCTTTCTCCCACAAGATCCTCGTGGCCGCCCTGGAGGTTCCGTGGTTCAGGCGTACATCCTTATTCAGACCGAGGTGGGCAAGGCGACGACCGTCGCCGAGACCATCGCCAAGATTCCTGGAGTGATCCAGGCCGAGGACGTGACCGGTCCCTATGACGTGATCGTGCGGGCCGAGGCAGACACCGTGGACGCGCTCGGGCGCATGGTGGTCGCCAAGGTCCAGCAAGTGGAAGGCATCACGCGCACCCTCACCTGCCCGGTCGTGCATATCTAGCCCCCGTCTACCCTTGGCCGGTGATGTCTTCTCACCGGCCCTTCGGCCTGCCCGCCTCCGCCGCCGCGGCCTTGCTGCTGCTGGCGGCCACCGGCTGTTCCGCGTCGGACGCGAAGGCGTCGGTGCCGGTTCCCGGTCCTCCGGCGGCCGAGGCCGCCGTCTGCCGTGCGCTCGCGAAGGAGCTGCCCGGCACCGTGGCCGGTCTGGCGCGGACCGGGACCGAGCCGGAGTCCGAGCTGACCGCCGCGTGGGGGGATGCGGCGATCGTACTGCGCTGCGGGGTCTCCCGGCCCGAAAAGATGAACGATCCGCAGGCGCAGGGAGTCGAGGCGAACGGCGTGAACTGGCTGTTCGAGCCGCGTGCGGGCGACGGGCCGCGCTTCACCACCACGTACCGCAAGGCGTACGTGGAGGTGACGCTCGACGCGCGCTACGCGCATGACGTCGGCCCGCTGGCGGACCTGGCCGAGCCGGTGAGCAAGGCCGTGCCCCCCAGCCTCTGAGGGTGCCTCCGAGGGGCCGGGGGGCCAGGATCCAGGGCCCAGGATCCAGGTCCCAGGGCCAAGGGGTGTCTAGCGCAGGCCGGTGGAGCGGTTCAGCGCGGCCTGGATGAGCCGGTCGACGAGCTCCGGGTAGCCGACGCCGCTCTCCTGCCACATCCGCGGGTACATGGAGATGGGCGTGAAGCCGGGCATGGTGTTGATCTCGTTGATGACGAACCCGCCGTCCTCGGTGAGGAAGAAGTCGGCGCGCACCAGGCCCTCGCAGGACACGGACTCGTAGGCGAGGACCGCGAGCCGCTGCACCTCGGCGGTGGCCTCGTCGCCGATCGGCGCGGGCACCAGGCCGGAGGCCGAGTCGATGTACTTGGCCTCGAAGTCGTAGAAGTCGTGGTCGGTGACCGGCGGGATCTCGGCGGGCACGCTGGCGCGCGGGCCGTCCTCGAACTCCAGGACGCCGCACTCGATCTCGCGGCCGCGCAGCAGCGCCTCCACGATGATCTTCGGGTCGTGGCGGCGGGCCTCCTCGACGGCCTCGTCCAGGCCGGCGAGGTCGTCGACCTTGGTGATGCCGACGGACGAGCCGCCGCGGGCCGGCTTCACGAAGAGCGGCCAGCCGTGGTCGGCGGCGAACTCCACGATCTTCTTGCGGGCCGCGGCCGGGTTCTGCTCCCACTCCCGCGGGCGGATCACCTCGTACGGGCCGACCGGCAGGCCGAAGGAGACGAAGACCCGCTTCATGTACTCCTTGTCCTGGCCGACGGCGGAGGCGAGGACGCCGGCGCCGACGTACGGGATGCCGGAGAGCTCCAGGAGGCCCTGGAGGGTGCCGTCCTCGCCGTACGGGCCGTGCAGCACGGGGAACACGACGTCGACCTCGCCGAGCGCCTGCGGCAGCGCGCCGGGCTCGTTGAGGACCACCTCGCGGCTGGCCGGGTCGACGGGCAGAACGACGCCGCCGGTGGCGGACTCGGCGAGCTCGGCGACGTCCGGCAGGGCGCGGTCGCTGATGGCCATCCGCTCGGGGGCGTCGGCGGTCAGCGCCCAGCGGCCCTCGCGGGTGATGCCGATGGGCAGCACGTCGTACTTGTCCCGGTCGATGGCGCGCAGGACGGCACCGGCGGTGACGACGGAGATGGCGTGCTCGGAGCTGCGTCCGCCGAAGACGACGGCCACGCGCGGCTTGCGGGGGCTCTGGGTGTTCTCGCTCATATCGCGATGAGCGTACCTTGCGGTGTCCGAACTCCTGAGCGCCCCGCTGGTGCCGGACGCGATCGGCTCAGCGACGTGCTCAGCGGCGCTCGGGCTTGGCGCTGCGGGACATGAGTTCCTTGAGCGCGACGACCGGCGGCTTGCCGTCGTGGACGATCGAGACGACGGTCTCGGTGATGGGCATGTCGACGCCGTGGCGGCGGCCCAGATCCAGCACGGACTCGCAGGACTTGACGCCCTCGGCGGTCTGCTTGGTGGCCGCGATGGTCTCCTGGAGGGTCATCCCGCGGCCCAGGTTGGTGCCGAAGGTGTTGTTCCGGGAGAGCGGCGAGGAGCAGGTGGCGACGAGGTCGCCGAGGCCCGCGAGGCCGGAGAAGGTCAGCGGGTCGGCGCCCATGGCGAGGCCGAGGCGGGTGGTCTCGGCGAGGCCGCGGGTGATGAGCGTGGCCTTGGAGTTGTCGCCGAGGCCCATGCCGTTGGCGATGCCGACGGCGAGGCCGATGACGTTCTTCACCGCGCCGCCGAGCTCGCAGCCGACGACGTCGGTGTTGGTGTACGGGCGGAAGTACGGGGTCATGCAGGCGCTCTGGAGCCGCTGGGCGACCGACTCGTCGGCGCAGGCGACCACGGCGGCGGCGGGCTGCCGGGCGGCGATCTCCTTGGCCAGGTTGGGGCCGGTGAGCACGGCCACGCGCTCGGCGGGCACGTCGGCGACCTCGCGGATGACCTCGCTCATGCGCTTGGCGGTGCCGAGTTCGATGCCCTTCATCAGCGACACCAGGACGGTGTCCGGGGCGAGTTTCGGCGCCCACTGCGCGAGGTTCTCGCGCAGCGTCTGCGAGGGGACGACGAGCACGGTGAAGTCGGCGTCGCGGGCGGCCTCGGCCGGGTCGGCGGTGGCCGTGATGCCCTTGGGGAGTTCGACGCCGGGGAGGTACTCGGGGTTGGTCCCGGTGCTGTTGATGGCCTCGGCGAGTGCGGCGCGGCGGCCCCAGAGGCTCACCTCGCAGCCCGCGTCGGCGAGCACCATCGCGAAGGCGGTGCCCCAGGATCCGTTGCCGAAGACGGCTGCCTTGGTCACTTCTCGCCCTCTCCGGTCTTGCCTTCCGCGGCCCTGGCCTTGCGGCGCTGCTCCTGCCGGGCCTTCCGGTGGTCGTACGGCTCGGCCGGCGCCTTCTCGCCGCGGACCTCCTCCAGGAGGCGGGTGATGGCGGCCATGATCTCCTCGGTGGCCTCGCGCAGTACGTCGGGCGTGGGCTCGACGTCGTAGAAGCGGGAGAGGTCGACCGGCGGACCCGCCTGCACGATCAGGGTCTTGCGGGGCCGCAGCCGGAGCTTGTCCTGCTTGGCGTACGGCGGCATCGCGAGGTTGGCGCCCCACTGGGCGACCGGGATGACGGGGGCCTTGGTGAGCAGGGCGACCCGGGCGGCGCCGGTCTTGCCGGCCATCGGCCACATCTCGGGGTCGCGGGTGAGGGTGCCCTCGGGGTAGAAGGCGACGCACTCGCCGCGCTCGATGGCGTCGACGGCGGCGCGGAAGGCGTCCAGGGCGTTGGTGGTCTCGCGGTAGACCGGGATCTGGCCGGTGTTGCGGAGCATGGTGCCCACGAAGCCGGCCTTGAAGAGTCCCGCCTTGGCCAGGAAGCGGGGCACGCGGCCGGTGTTGTACTGGTAGTGCGCGTAGGAGAGCGGGTCCAGGTACGAGTTGTGGTTGACCGCGGTGATGAAGCCGCCGTCGGTCGGGATGTGCTCCTGTCCGCGCCAGTCCCGGTTGAACAGCACCACCAGTGGGGGTTTGGCGATGACCGCCGCCAGGCGGTACCAGAAGCCGATTCTGCGGCGGGACACGCGAACACCTTTCTCCGGACTGCGCAAGGGGTCAAGTGTCACCCCCTGCTCCTGGCCTGTCGAGGACACCGTACGCCCCGGGGCTCGGGCGGTCCGCGCGGGCGGGACAGAATGGGGCGCGATGACGAGCCACGCCGAGCACGACCCCGAGAACGCCTGGTCCCTGGTGGTGCCCGTGAAGCCGCTGGCCCGTGCCAAGAGCCGGCTCGCGCCCGCCGTGGGCGGGCCGCTGCGCGGCCGACTCGCGCTCGCCTTCGCCGAGGACACGGTGGCGGCGGCCCTGGCCTGCCCCGCGGTACGGGATGTGGCGGTCGTCACGGACGACCCGGCGGCCGCAGCGGCGCTCGCCGCCCTGGGCGCCCGGATCGTCCCCGACCTCCCGGCCGCGGGCCTCAACGGCGCCCTCTCCCACGGCGCCCGCGCCGTCCGCGCCCTGCGCCCTTCCGCCCGCGTGGCCGCCCTCAACGCCGACCTCCCGGCCCTCCGCCCGGCCGAGCTGGCCCGGGTCCTGGCGGTGGCCGGACAATTTCCCCGGGCTTTTCTCGCCGATGCCGCCGAAATAGGTACGACATTCCTCTCGGCGTCCCCGGGCGTGGAATTGGAACCCGCATTCGGAGGCCCTTCACGCCGCCGCCATTTGTCCTCGGGCGCGATGGAAATCCGCCTCCCGGACGTGGATTCCGTCCGCCGGGACGTGGACACCGCCGACGACCTGGCGGCGGCGATGGCCCTCGGGGTGGGCCCGCGGACGGCGGCGCGGTGGGTGCGGGCGGCGGGGTAGGGCCGTCCCCCGCCCCGGCTCCCGCCCTGTCCCCCGGCCCGGCCGATAGGCTGCCCGTATGCAGGCGACCGCGTACACGTACGATCCCGAGACCCACAGCGGCAGCGTGCTGCTCGACGACGGCACCCCGGTGGAGTTCGGGGGCGAGGCGTTCGCGGCCGGGGGGCTGCGGCTGCTGCGGCCGGGGCAGCGGGTGCGGATCGAGACGGAGGGCGCCGGGAGCGCCCTGCGGATCACGCTGGTGACGCTGCAGACGTTCTAGAGGTCCGGGCCCTGATCCGCCGGACAGGCCCAGGGTCGGACACGCCGCGGGCCGGGCTCCCCTGGGGGGAGCCCGGCCCGGCGTGTGAGCACCAGCCGTCCTACTTCTTCGCGGCGGTCTTCTTCGCGGTGGTCTTGCGCGCCGTCGTCTTCTTGGCGGGCGCCTTCTTCGCGGTGGCCTTCTTGGCCGGCGCGGTCTTCTTCGCGACGGTCTTCTTGGCCGCGGCGGTGGTCTTCTTCGCCGGGGCCGCCTTCTTCGCGGCCGCGGTGGTCTTCTTGGCGGCGGCCGTGGTCTTCTTGGCGACCGTCTTCTTGGCCGCGGCGGTGGTCTTCTTCGCCACGGTCTTCTTGGCCGGGGCCGCCTTCTTGGCGGCGGCCTTCTTCGCGGTGGTGGCCTTCTTGGCCGCCGCCTTCTTCACCGTGGCGGCGGCGGCGCCGCCGGTGAGGGAGCCCTTCGGGGCCTTCTTGACGGAGACCTCGCCACCCTTGGGGAGCTTCTTCGAGCCGCTGACCAGGTCCTTGAAGCCCTGACCGGCACGGAAGCGCGGGACGGAGGTCTTCTTGACCCGGACGCGCTCACCCGTCTGCGGGTTGCGGGCGTAGCGGGCCGGACGGTCGACCTTCTCGAACGAGCCGAAACCGGTGACCGAGACCCGGTCCCCGGAGACCACGGCGCGCACGATGGCGTCGAGCACGTGGTCGACGGCTTCGGCGGCCTGCTGGCGACCGCCCAACTTGTCGGCAATCGCTTCTACGAGCTGCGCCTTGTTCACGTCTTCCCCTTCGGAGACTTTGCCGGAACGAAAGTGTTCAAGCTTTTTCGCACGTTAGGCATGTATATACCGCAAATCAAACACGAAACGGGCTAATCACCCTTGTGCCGCAACGCGGTGGACGAGTTGCGGAGTTCCGGGTGTCAGTCGTCTTCAGGGAATCGACCCTCGTCGAGGTCCTTCATCAACCGGTCCAGACGCGTTGCCGCGTCCTTGAGATCGTGCTTCGCCGCGGCCGTGACGACCAGCAGCTTCCGGGACAGCGCCATCCTTACGCCCTCCGGGACTTGCAGTTCGCGCACCCTTGTGTGCGCTTCCTTCAATCGGGCGGCGACTGCCTCGTAGAGCTCGAGTTGGCTGTCGCGTTCCATGCACCGATTGTGCCATCTAGGGCGAGTTGTCGCCCGACAGGGTCTCAACAAGCGACTGCGCCCCCCACCGGAGGGTGGAGGGCGCAGTACTGGAAAAGCGCTGCTCAGACGGCAATTGTACGGGGCTTGAAGGAGGGCCTGGCGGCCTCGTAGGCCGCGATGTCCGCTTCGTTCTGAAGGGTGAGGCTGATGTCGTCCAGACCGTTCAGGAGCCGCCAGCGGGCGTTCTCGTCGAGCTCGAAGTCGGCGTCGATCCCGGCCGCGAGGACCTTGCGGGCCTCCAGGTCGACGGTGATCTCGGCGGTCGGGTCGGCCTCGGTCAGCTCCCACAGCGCGTCCACGGTCGCCTGCGGCAGGACCACGGTCAGCAGGCCGTTCTTCAGCGAGTTGCCGCGGAAGATGTCGGCGAAGCGGGAGGAGATCACGGTCTTGAAGCCGTAGTTCTGGAGCGCCCAGACGGCGTGCTCACGGGAGGAGCCGGTGCCGAAGTCGGGGCCGGCCACCAGGACCGTGGCGCCCTGCCGCTCGGGGCGGTTGAGGACGAACTGCTCGTCCTTGCGCCAGGCCTCGAAGAGGCCGTCCTCGAAGCCGTCGCGGGTGACCTTCTTGAGCCAGTGCGCGGGGATGATCTGGTCGGTGTCGACGTTGCTGCGGCGCAGCGGAACGGCGCGGCCGGTGTGGCTGGTGAAAGCTTCCATGATTCCTCAGACCCCCGCGGTGGTGGCGACGTCGGACAGATCGGCCGGGGAGGCCAGGTGGCCGAGGACGGCGGTGGCGGCGGCGACCTGGGGGGAGACCAGGTGGGTGCGGCCGCCCTTGCCCTGCCGGCCCTCGAAGTTGCGGTTGGAGGTGGACGCGGAGCGCTCACCGGGGGCCAGTTGGTCGGGGTTCATGCCCAGACACATAGAGCAGCCCGCGTGCCGCCATTCGGCGCCGGCCTCCTTGAAGACCTTGTCCAGGCCCTCTTCGACGGCCTGCAGGGCGACCCGGACCGAGCCGGGGACGACCAGCATGCGGACGCCGTCGGCGACCTTGCGGCCCTCCAGGAGGCCGGCGACGCCCCGCAGGTCCTCGATGCGGCCGTTGGTGCAGGAGCCTACGAAGACGGTGTCGACCCTGATGTCGCGCAGCGGCTGCCCGGCGGTCAACCCCATGTACTCCAGGGCCTTTTCGGCGGCCAGGCGCTCCGAAGCGTCTTCGTACGAAGCGGGGTCGGGGACGTTCGCCGAAAGCGGCGCGCCCTGGCCCGGATTGGTGCCCCAGGTGACGAACGGCGCCAGCTCGGCGGCGTCGATGACGACCTCGGCGTCGAAGACCGCGTCCTCGTCCGTCCGCAGGGTCCGCCAGTAGGCGACGGCGGCGTCCCAGTCCTCGCCCTCGGGGGCGTGGGCCCGGCCCTTCAGATAGGCGAAGGTGGTCTCGTCGGGGGCGATCATGCCTGCGCGGGCGCCGGCCTCGATCGACATGTTGCAGATGGTCATCCGGGCCTCCATCGAGAGCTTCTCGATGGCGGAGCCGCGGTACTCCAGGACGTAGCCCTGGCCGCCGCCGGTGCCGATCCGAGCGATGATCGCCAGGATCAGGTCCTTGGCGGTGACGTCCTCGGGCAGCTCGCCGTCGACGGTGATCGCCATGGTCTTCGGGCGGGCCATGGGCAGGGTCTGGGTGGCGAGCACGTGCTCGACCTGACTGGTGCCGATGCCGAACGCCAGCGCGCCGAAGGCGCCGTGCGTGGAGGTGTGCGAGTCGCCGCAGACCACGGTGGTGCCCGGCTGGGTCAGTCCCAGCTGCGGTCCCACCACGTGGACGACGCCCTGCTCGACGTCGCCCAGCGGGTGCAGCCGGACGCCGAACTCGGCGCAGTTCTTGCGCAGGGTCTCCAGCTGGGCGCGGGAGACCGGGTCGGCGATCGGCTTGTCGATGTCGAGGGTCGGGGTGTTGTGGTCCTCGGTGGCGATGGTGAGGTCGAGGCGCCGCACCTGCCGGCCGTTCTGGCGCAGGCCGTCGAAGGCCTGGGGGCTGGTCACCTCGTGCAGCAGGTGCAGATCGATGAAGAGGAGGTCGGGCTCGCCTTCGGCGCGCCGGACGACATGGTCGTCCCAGACCTTCTCCGCGAGTGTCCTACCCATCGCTTTCCCTCCGGCCGGCGGCTGCGCCGACACCACTAGAGACCCGTTTGGCAGGCCGTTTTGCGGCCCGCCCCACCAGAGTGACGGGTTCCTCGGAAAATTGAACTTGCGTTTCACAGAGTGAGACGCGAGTATCGTTGCATGGACAACTCTAGCGGCGTAGGCGTTCTCGACAAGGCAGCCCTTGTCCTGAGCGCCCTGGAGTCCGGTCCGGCCACCCTCGCAGGACTGGTCGCGGCGACGGGACTCGCACGACCCACGGCCCACCGACTGGCCGTGGCACTGGAACACCACCGGATGGTGGCCCGCGACATGCAGGGCCGGTTCATCCTCGGACCGCGGCTCGCGGAGCTCGCCGCCGCGGCCGGCGAGGACCGCCTGCTCGCGACGGCCGGCCCGGTGCTGACGCATCTGCGCGACGTGACGGGCGAGAGCGCCCAGCTCTACCGGCGCCAGGGCGACATGCGCATCTGCGTGGCGGCGGCCGAGCGCCTGTCCGGACTCCGGGACACCGTCCCGGTCGGCTCGACGCTCACGATGAAGGCCGGCTCGTCCGCGCAGATCCTGATGGCCTGGGAGGAGCCCGAGCGGCTGCACCGCGGCCTGCAGGGCGCCCGCTTCACGGCGACGGCCCTGTCGGGCGTACGGCGCCGCGGCTGGGCCCAGTCGATCGGCGAGCGCGAGCCGGGCGTGGCGTCCGTCTCCGCGCCCGTGCGCGGCCCCAGCAACCGCGTGGTGGCCGCCGTGTCGGTCTCCGGGCCGATCGAGCGCCTGACCCGCCACCCGGGCCGGATGCACGCCCAGGCGGTCATCGACGCCGCCGCGCGCCTGTCCGAGGCCCTGCGCCGCAACGGCTGATCCGCTCTCCCTCTGTTCATCTATACGTGTCCGGCCCACCGCTCCAACGCCGCAGCGGTGGGCCGGAGTTGTGTCCGTCACAAGATCGTCCGTACTGCAACGACGAAGAAGCCCTCCCCCGAAGGGAAGGGCTTCTTCTGTGCGTACCCCCGACCGGATTCGAACCGGCGCTACCGCCTTGAGAGGGCGGCGTGCTAGGCCGCTACACAACGGGGGCGCGGATCACACAGGCGATTGAAGTACATCGCCGCAGATCCAAGCTGGTCTACCAGGACTCGAACCTAGACTAACTGAACCAGAATCAGTCGTGCTGCCAATTACACCATAGACCAAAGTGGTTTAGACCAACTCGTACCCCCGACCGGATTCGAACCGGCGCTACCGCCTTGAGAGGGCGGCGTGCTAGGCCGCTACACAACGGGGGCCCTAGCGATCCTGCATCAGAGTCACCGGGAGCTACCCAAGTGATCCTGCGGGAAGGATCTGTACCCCCGACCGGATTCGAACCGGCGCTACCGCCTTGAGAGGGCGGCGTGCTAGGCCGCTACACAACGGGGGCTTTGTGGATGCCAATCCACGGTTTGCAGATGAGCTCTGCGAGCTGGCCTACCTGGACTCGAACCAAGACTAACTGAACCAGAATCAGTCGTGCTGCCAATTACACCATAGGCCACCGGGGCTTGATCACTTCGAGAAGGGATCCTGCTCGGCTTGCGCTTCCGGGGCTTTCCGGCCTTTCGGCCCGTTCCCCTCGGCGCAGGAAGAACATTACCCGAAGGTGGACGGTGCTCCAAAACGCGTATCCGCCCGCAGCAGCGCCGGGAGCTGGCGGAGGCTCGTGATCCGCTTCAGGTCGGGCCGTCCGCCGGTGTCCGCGCGGTCGAGCCAGATGCCCGTCAGACCGGCCCCGTCGGCACCCCGCGCGTCGATGTCGGGGTGGTCTCCCACGTACGCGACCTCGCAGGGCCGCAGGTCGAGGGCGGTGCAGGCGGCGTGGAAGGCCTCCGGGGCCGGCTTGGCCACGCCGAGCTCCACGGCGCACACCACGGCCTCGAAGCGGTCCCGTACGCCGAGCGCGCGGAGCTTGTGGTCCTGGTTGTGCAGGCTGGAGTTGGAGAGGACCCCGTGGCGGTAGTCGTCGGCCAGGAGGTCCAGGACGGGCACGGTGTCGGGGAACAGCTCCCAGGCGGCCTCGTAATGGACCACGTAGCGCTCGAACCAGTCGTCGGCCTCCCCGGCGGTCAGTCCCGGCCGGCCGAGGAAGTCCCGGACCCTCCCCCGCCGCTGCTCCTGCCAGTCCCCGCCGCCCGCCTCGTAACGCCGCCAGTGCAGCTCCGTGAGCTCCTTCCAGCGCGCGAGGGCGTCCTCCACGGATCCGTACCGCCCGAGCAGCCCCTCGGCCGCGAGATGGGCGCGCATGCCCGCGCGGTCGGCACCGGCGTAGTCGAAGATCGTGTCGTCGATGTCCCAGAGGACGGCGCGGATGGCCATGCAGACGACGGTACCCCCGTCCCGGGGCGGGACGGGGGTACTCCGGACGGATCCGGGGAGGGTCAGCCGGCGAGCTTCGCCAGGGCCGCGTCGATGCGGGCCAGGGTCTTGTCCCGGCCCAGGATCTGGAGCGACTCGAAGAGCGGCAGGCCGACCGTGCGGCCGGTGACGGCGACGCGGACCGGGGCCTGGGCCTTGCCGAGCTTGAGGCCGTGGGCCTCGCCGGCGGCCAGGACGGCGTTCTTGAGCGACTCCGGGTCGTTCCAGTCGGCGTCCACGAGCTTCTCGCGGGCGGTGGTGAGCAGCGCGGCGGGCTCGCCCTTCATCGCCTTGTCCCACGAGGGCTGGTCGAAGACCGGCTCCGCCAGGAACAGGAAGTCGACGTTGGCCGTGATGTCCGACAGGACGGTCAGACGCGTCTGGGCGTAGGGCGCGATGGCCTCCCAGGCGGCCCGGTCGAAGTCCTCCGGGGCCCAGTTCGCGTGCGGGGCCGCCAGCCAGGGCTCGCAGGCCGCGGCGAAGTCCTTCACGTCCAGCATGCGGATGTGGTCCGCGTTGATGGACTCGGCCTTCTTGAGGTCGAAGCGGGCCGGGTTGGCGTTGACGTCCGCGATGTCGAACCTCTCGACCATCTCGGGGATGGTGAAGAGGTCCTGGTCGGCGGAGAAGGACCAGCCGAGGAGGGACAGGTAGTTCAGCAGGCCCTCGGGGAGGAAGCCGCGCTCCCGGTAGAGGTTGAGGGAGGCCTGCGGGTCGCGCTTGGAGAGCTTCTTGTTGCCCTCGCCCATGACGTAGGGCAGGTGGCCGAAGGCGGGGATCTCCTTGGCGACGCCCAGCTCGATCAGCGCCTTGTAGAGAGCGATCTGGCGCGGGGTGGAGGAGAGCAGGTCCTCGCCGCGCAGGACGTGGGTGATCTCCATCAGGGCGTCGTCGACCGGGTTGACCAGGGTGTACAGCGGGGCGCCGTTGGCGCGCACGATGCCGTAGTCCGGGACGTTCTCCGGGGTGAAGGTGAGCTCGCCGCGGACCAGGTCGGTGAAGGTGATGGTCTCGTCGGGCATCCGGAAGCGGACGATGGCCTCGCGGCCCTCGGCCTTGTAGGCCTCGACCTGCTCGGCGCTCAGCTCGCGGCAGTGGCCGTCGTAGCCGGAGGGGCGGCCGGCGGCGCGGGCGGCCTCGCGGCGGTCGTCCAGCTCGGTCTGGGTGCAGTAGCAGTGGTACGCGTATCCGCCGGCCAGCAGCCGCTCGGCGACGTCCTTGTAGATGTCCATCCGCTGCGACTGGCGGTACGGCTCGTGCGGGCCGCCGGTCTCGGGGCCTTCGTCCCAGTCGAGGCCGAGCCACTTCAGCGAGTCGAGGAGCTGGTCGTACGACTCCTCGGAGTCGCGCGCAGCGTCGGTGTCCTCGATGCGGAAGACCATGGTGCCCTGGTTGTGCCGGGCGAAGGCCCAGTTGAAGAGGGCGGTGCGGACCAGGCCCACGTGGGGGTTGCCGGTCGGCGACGGACAGAAACGGACGCGGATATTCGCGTTAGCCACGCTTGATCACCCTGTTGGTGAGAGTGCCGATGCCTTCGATGGTGACGGCGACCTCGTCGCCGACGTTGAGGGGGCCGACCCCGGCGGGGGTGCCGGTGAGGATGACGTCGCCCGGGAGCAGCGTCATGGCCTCGGAGATGTGGACGACCAGGTCCTCGATGGAGCGGATCATGTCGCTCGTACGACCCAGCTGACGCTGTTCGCCGTTGACCGTCGCCTGGATGATCAGGTCGCTCGCGTCGGCGGTGCTCAGGCCGGTCTCGATCCAGGGGCCCAGCGGGCAGGAGGTGTCGAAGCCCTTGGCGCGGGCCCACTGGGACTCGCGCTTCTGGACGTCGCGCGCGGTGACGTCGTTGGCACAGGTGTAGCCGAGGACGACGTCCTGGACGCGCTCGCGGGGCACCTCGCGGCACATGCGGCCGATGACCACGGCCAGTTCGGCCTCGTGGTGCAGCTCGTGGGAGAAGGAGGGGTACTCGATGGCGTCGCCGGGGCCGATGACCGAGGTGGTGGGCTTGAAGAAGGCCACCGGGACCTCGGGGACCTCGTTGCCGAGTTCCTTCGCGTGCTCCGCGTAGTTGCGGCCGATGCCCACGACCTTGTTGGGGAGCACGGGCGGCAGGAGCCGGACCTTGCTCAGCGGGACCTTGGTGCCGCTGAGCTCGAAGTCGGTGTACGGGATGCCCTTGATGATGTCGAGGACCAGGCCGCCGGACTCGACGGTCCCCTCGCCCTCGACTGCCCCGAAGGCGACGTTGCCGTCGATGGAGAATCTGGCGATGCGCACGAGTGCTGTCGCCCCTCACTTGCTACTGGCTGGAGTCTGACCCCGTCAGGCTATCTCGGCCGGTAGCGGCGACCGCCGTATTACTCGGCGGAGAGGTACGCCGGGACGTACGGCGCGGGCGGGACCATCAGGACCGTGCGGCGCGGGTTGGCGGTCGCGCCGGGGAGCGCGGCGGCGTACTCGGGCTGGGCGCCCCGGCCGAGGTCCGCCGCGTCCTCGAGGTGGGCGAGGGTGGAGCGGCGGGGGTTGGCCGTGGTGCGGAGTACGGACGTCGTGTTCATCGCGGTGTCGGACCCTTGTCTGCGTGGGGCGCGCCGGTAGGGGGCGCGTGGTACGGGATGCCCATTCTGTAAAGCGTCAGGCTAAACATGCAATTCCCTTCGAATGCATGGCGGATTCAACGAACTACGTGTGAGTTTGCTCACCACCGGTGGAACATTCCGGGCATTACGCACCGCCATCCGGGGTAACCGAAACGGACATTCCTCCACTGAACGATCCATTCCGCTGCTGATCATCGCGACTGGGACACCCTCACCCCTCCGCCGATTCGCCGGATTCGGCCCGTTTCATCCGTGATCATCTTCTACATGGGGTGACACCGCGTTCACACGTTGTCATGCACTTCGCCGCAGGCTCCACGGCCCTTGTTGGAGATCCGGCACTGTGCTGGAATTCCACGCACCGCCGCGGGCTTCAGGCCGGCGCGCAGGGGGCGCAACGCAGCGCCGGCCGAGTGGCGGGAAAGGGGGATCTGCGCCGGTCACCGACGACCACCACTGGGGCGCACCTGCGCCCCACGACGCCGACACCGTCCTCTCCGTTCACCCGGAAGGACGCCTGGTCCAGAGGTTGCGACGCTAGTGCAGGGACGTTTCAAGAGGGATGGCACGGGCTCTTCCCAGGCCCGCAAGGGCCGAGGGGAAGCTGCTGCGGAGCAGGAGCCGCGTGCCGGGACCCAGCACGGATCCCCGGCCCCGCACCCCCAGAACCAGGGGAAGCCCCAGGGGAAGACCCAGGGCAAGGGCGACTCCGGCGACAGCGCGAGCCGCGGCACCGCCGCGGACGCCGTGGCGGAGAGCGCTCCGCTCCCCCGCCTGGCCGGCGACAACCAGGTCGGTCCGCGAATAGCCCTGCGCAACTGGCGCATCTCCACGCGCCTGGTCGCGCTGCTGACCCTCCCCGTGGTCGCGGCGACCAGCCTCGGCGGCATCCGTATCAACGAGTCCCTGCAGGACATGGAACAGCTGGATCAGATGCAGCTGCTCACCAAGTTGACCAAGGAAGCCACCAACTTCGCCGAGAAGCTGCAGGCCGAGCGCGACTTCTCCGCCGGTCCGCTCGCCAACGGCAAGTCGTCGGGCGACTACCAGGTCACCACCCCGCGCAAGGCGACCGACCGCGCCTACAAGGCCTTCCTCAAGGCCACCAACGACATTCCGACGACCGAGGACGACGACCAGCTCCGCAGCATCCGGCAGAACGTCAGCCAGATCGCCTCGCAGGTCAGCGCGCTCGGCACGATCCGCACCACCGCGTACGAGGACAAGGTCGCCCACTCGGTGACGGTCGAGGCCTACAGCCGCCTCATCCGCTCGCTGCTCAGCCTGTCCCAGGACATGGCGCAGGCCACCAGCAACCCGGACATGATCAAGCGGACCCGCGCGCTCGCCGCGTTCTCGTCCGCCAAGGAGTACGCCTCCATCCAGCAGGCGATCATCGCCTCGGCGCTGCCGCCCAACGACAGCCGCGCCGGCAATCTGGCGCTCGGTGACCGCCTCTACGGCGACGCCGCGCTCACCAGTGAGTCCGTCGAGCTCAAGTCCTTCAGGTCGATCTACGAGTCGACCGGCGGCGACGCCGAGGAACTCACCGCCTCGCTGACGAACGGCAACCCCTCCATCGAGGCCGCCGACAACTACACGCAGCGGATGCTGAAGTCGGACCGCGGACTGCCGGACGTCAAGCGCGGTTACCTGAACTTCACCGACGAGTACACGACCAAGATGCGTGCCATGAACACCATCGAGGCCACGCTCCTCGGCGAGATGGAGACCAAGGCCCGTGAGCTGCGCCAGGAGTCGCAGCGCGACGCGATCATCAACGGTGCGCTGATCCTCCTCGTCCTCGGCGTCTCCCTCGTCGGCGCCTTCGTCGTGGCCCGGTCCATGATCCGCTCGCTGCGCCGGCTCCAGGACACCGCGACCAAGGTCGCCCAGGAGCGCCTGCCCGAGCTGGTCAAGCAGCTCTCCGAGTCCGACCCGCAGGACGTCGACACCTCCGTCGAGTCCGTCGGTGTGCACTCCCGGGACGAGATCGGCCAGGTGGCCGCGGCCTTCGACGACGTGCACCGCGAGGCGGTCCGCCTCGCCGCCGAGCAGGCCCTCCTCCGGGGCAACGTCAACGCGATGTTCACCAACCTCTCGCGCCGTTCCCAGGGCCTCATCCAGCGCCAGCTCTCGCTCATCTCCGAGCTGGAGTCCCGCGAGGCCGACCCGGACCAGCTGTCCTCGCTGTTCAAGCTCGACCACCTCGCGACCCGTATGCGCCGTAACGGCGAGAACCTCCTCGTCCTCGCGGGCGAGGAGCCGGGCCGCCGCTGGACCCGTCCGGTGCCGCTGGTCGACGTGCTCCGCGCCGCCGCCTCCGAGGTGGAGCAGTACGAGCGCATCGAACTGGCCGCGGTCCCGGCGACCGAGGTCGCCGGCCGCGTGGTCAACGACCTCGTGCACCTCCTCGCCGAGCTGCTGGAGAACGCCACCTCGTTCTCCTCGCCGCAGACCAAGGTCCGGGTCACCGGTCACGCGCTGCCCGACGGCCGTGTGCTCGTCGAGATCCACGACACCGGCATCGGCCTCTCCCCCGAGGACCTGGCCGCGATCAACGAGCGGCTCGCCTCGCCGCCCACCGTGGACGTCTCGGTCTCCCGCCGCATGGGTCTGTTCGTGGTCGGCCGCCTGTCCCTGCGACACGGCATCCGGATCCAGCTGCGCCCGTCCGACTCCGGCGGCACCACCGCGCTCGTCATGCTCCCGGTCGACGTCGCCCACGGCGGCAAGAAGCCCGCGCCGAAGCCCGGCGCCGGCGGCCAGGGCGCGATGCCGCAGGGCGGTCAGGGTGCCCCGGGCGGCCGGCTGGCCGGCGGTCAGGGCGCGGCCGGTGGCCCCGGCGCGCTCGGCGGCGGACGTCCGGGCGGTGCCCCGTCGGCGCCCGGCGGCCGGCTCGGCGCCGGTGCGGCCCGTGGCGCGCTGCCCGCGCGCGACGGTGCCGGACAGGGCCAGAACGGCCCGAGCGGTCAGAACTTCTTCCAGGAGCGCTCGCAGGCGCCCGCCCCGGCGCAGGCCCAGGCTCCGGCCCAGGACCTGGGTCCGCAGACCCAGCCGATGCCGCCCGTCCCGCAGGACGACCGGCGCCCGGCGCCCGGCGGTTTCGTGGGCGGCGCGCAGAGCGCCATCCCGTCCCGTACGGACGTGTGGGGCAACCAGGGCACGGCGAACGGGCAGCCCGCGCGCGGCCCTCAGGCCCCGCAGGCTCCCCAGGCGCAGGCCCCGCAGGAGCCGCGTCCGGTCCAGGGCGGCTACCCGCGGGCCGAGCTGCCCGGCGGCGCCCCGCAGGCGCAGCCGCAGCACCCGGCCCGGCCGCAGGCCACGAGCTGGGGCAACGACCAGGCGCAGCCGGTCCGCCGGCCGCAGCAGGACATGACTCCGCTGGACGCGCCGCGCGGTCACGAGGAGCCGTTCGACGGTCCGGGCTCCACCGGCCAGTTCCCGCGCCCGGACTTCGGTGCCCCGCAGGCCCCGGCCCCGCAGGGCTATCAGGACCCGGCGTCCACGGCGCAGTTCCCGCGCCCGGACTTCGGTGCCCCGCAGGCCCCGCAGCACCAGGCGCCCCAGCAGCAGGTCCCCCAGCAGCAGCAGTTCGGCCACCAGCCGTTCGTACCGCAGGCGCAGCAGCAGGCGCCTCAGCAGGCCCCGCGCCAGCGCACGACGAACGAGCACCAGCACCAGCCCCAGCAGCCGCAGCTCCAGCAGCCGCGTCAGCCGGAGGCCCTGCCGCCGGCGCAGCACGGCGGTGACGGCAGTACCCCGCTGTACGACACGCTGGAGACCAACTGGTTCCACCAGGAGCAGGGCCAGGGCGGCGGACAGCCGCAGGCCCAGCCGCACGGCCAGGGCCAGGCTCAGTACCCGGCTCCCGCGCAGGGCCGGCACTCCGGTCCGGCGCAGGGCCAGGGCCAGGGCCAGGGCCAGGGTCAGGGTCAGTTCCAGGCCTCGCGCCCGGCTCCGGCCGCCCCCTCCCAGGGCGTGCCGGACGTCGAGCGGACGATGCAGACCCCGGTGGTCCCGCAGTCCGAGGCGGGCCGGCCGAACGGCCAGGCCGCCTGGCGGACCTCGCCCAACGACGAGCTGGTGCGCCAGGCCGAGCGGGTGCGCAAGCCCGCCGCCGGCGGGGTCACCACCTCCGGGCTCCCGCGGCGCGTGCCGCGGGCCAACCTCGTGCCCGGGACCGCCCAGGAGCAGGCCACGCAGGCCGGCCCCCAGGTGTCCCGCGCACCCGACGACGTCCGCGGCCGGCTCACCAATCTGCGCCGCGGTATCCAGCAGGGCCGTCAGGCGGGCAACTCGACCACGGGTTCCTTCAATGTCGGTCCGACCCACCAGCAGGAGCGTTAGTTGAGCGCGATGAGCCAGGCGGCGCAGAATCTGAACTGGTTGATCACCAACTTCGTGGACAACACCCCCGGGGTGTCGCACACGGTGGTGGTCTCCGCCGACGGACTGCTCCTTGCCATGTCCGAAGGGTTTCCCCGCGACCGCGCCGACCAGCTTGCGGCGGTCGCGTCCGGACTGACCTCGCTGACCGCGGGGGCGTCCCGGATCTTCGAGGGCGGGCCCGTGGCACAGACCGTGGTGGAGATGGAGCGCGGCTTCCTCTTCATCATGTCGGTCTCGGACGGGTCCTCGATGGCCGTACTCGCCCACCCGGAGTGCGACATCGGTCTCGTGGGCTACGAGATGGCGCTGCTCGTCGACCGAGCGGGCAGCGTGCTCACCCCCGACCTGCGGGCCGAGCTCCAGGGCAGCCTGCTCCGCTAGCCGGAGCGCCGCCCGCCGAGCCCGGACCGCTCGAATCCGTACCCGTAACCGATCCGTACCCGAAACCGACACGCCCTGGGCGGTGCGCCCCTCCGCACCGCCCCGGACCCGTTCACCGTCCGGCCGCCCCACCCGGTCCCCCACCGGCCCCATCAGACGGCAGAAGGTTCTGCTGTCACGCCCGGAGGATTCATGACCCCGCCCCCCGCCTCTCACGATCCGTACGGCACATCGACAGACGAGCCGTACGGAGCGGAAGGCGACCAGCCGCTGGTCCGGCCCTATGCCATGACCGGCGGCCGGACCCGGCCGCGCTACCAGCTCGCCATAGAGGCGCTGGTCAGCACCACGGCCGACCCGGCGCATCTGGCCACACTGCTTCCGGAGCACCAGCGGATCTGCCACCTCTGCCGCGAGGTCAAGTCGGTGGCCGAGGTGTCGGCGCTCCTGTCGATGCCGCTCGGCGTCGCCCGCATCCTCGTCGCCGACCTGGCCGAGGCGGGCATGGTGGCCATCCACCAGCCGGGCAACGGAGAGGCCGGCGGCACGCCGGACGTGACACTGCTCGAAAGGGTGCTCAGTGGACTTCGCAAGCTCTAGCGGCCCCGCCTCCGCGGCCCGTTCGACCACCAGCGCGAAGATCGTGGTGGCGGGAGGCTTCGGCGTGGGCAAGACCACGTTCGTGGGCGCCGTCTCCGAGATCAACCCGCTGCGGACCGAGGCCGTCATGACGTCCGCCTCGGCCGGCATCGACGACCTGACGCACACCGGTGGCAAGACGACCACCACCGTGGCGATGGACTTCGGCCGTATCACCCTGGACCAGGACCTGATCCTGTACCTCTTCGGTACGCCCGGTCAGGACCGTTTCTGGTTCATGTGGGACGACCTCGTGCGTGGTGCGATCGGTGCCGTGGTGCTCGTGGACACCCGACGGCTCGCCGACTGCTTCCCGGCGGTGGACTACTTCGAGAACTCGGGCCTCCCCTTCGTCATCGCGCTCAACGGTTTCGACGGACAGCAGCCCTACGCCCCGGAAGAGGTCCGCGAGGCGCTGCAGATCGGGCCGGACGCTCCCATCATCACGACCGACGCCCGTCACCGCGCGGACGCGAAGAGCGCGCTCATCACCCTCGTCGAGCACGCCCTCATGGCGCGGTTGAAGTAGTACACAGCAAGTAGAAGTCGATATACGTCAGTTGTCGTAGAGATTTTGGGGGCGGTCTGTGTCGTTGGACACGACCGCCCTCGACGGTTCCGCCGGTTCATAACATTTCGACAGAGAATTGCGGCGCCTCGGACACCCGACGCATCCGGCTGATGCCGCTGCGCTCACATGAGCCCCGCCTTTTGGCGGGGCTCGCTCTTTATGCCCGTTTTATCGCGGCCGTGAGCCACGAAAACCGGGCGCTTCGCACTGTTTGGAGGGGACCCCCTTCACGTGCTGCAATTCATGAACTCCCGAGTAGTACGGCCCTGAACGAAACATCCGGCACAACACAGGTGCCGGCGCCGAGAGGTTGTTGGTCGAGTGAGGCGAAGCAAGGAAAGCTCCGCGGAGCAGCAGACGCGGGGCAACTTCACGCCGCCGTCGCGCGCGGCTATGCCGCCCGCGGACGAGCCCGTGGCGTCGCCGGCCCCGAGCCGCAAGGGCAGCACCAGCAAGCTGTCCCCGCGCAACTGGCGGGTGCCCACCAGGCTGAACGCGATCCTCCTCATACCCGTGCTCGTCGGCCTCGTCATGGGCGGCTTCCAGGTCAAGGCGGCCATCGACACCTGGCAGGAGGCGCAGGACGCCGAGAAGACGGCGCTCATCGTGCGCGCCGCCTCGGACTACGGCCAGGCGCTGCTCAACGAGCGCGACCTCACGGCCGCCCCGCTCCTCAAGGCCAAGACGCCGGAGGACCGCGAGAGCGACGAGGTCACCCAGGCCTACGCCGCCACCGACGCCGCCAAGGCGAAGTTCGACGAGGCCGTGAAGGACATGCCGGGCGGCCAGGGCCTCGAGCGCCGCCTGGGCCTGTTCCGCAACGCCGAGCCCAAGCTCCAGGAACTCCGCAAGATCGCGTACACCGCGTCCCAGGACCCGGTGACCACCGAGACCTCGTACACCGAGGTCCAGCACTACCTGATGGAGTTCTCCAACGAGCTCGGTCTGGGCACCGGCAACATCACCAGCTACGGCCGCACCGTCTACGCGATCCAGCTGGCGAAGGCCGCCGAGTCGCTCCAGCGCTCCATCGGCACCCACCTGCTCGTCCGGCCCAGCACGAAGGACCCGGTCTTCGCCCAGCAGTCGGTCGCCTTCAACTCGTACAACTACCTGGAGCAGATCGCTCTCGGCGAGTACCAGTCCGGTGGCACCGAGGAGGACGTGAACCGCCTCAAGGAGGTCATGGCGGGCAAGTCCGCCGAGGGCGCCAAGAAGATGGCGGCGCTGGGCATCACGCTGCCCAAGGGCGCCGGCAAGGACCCCTCCGTCTACGCGGGCGTGGCCCAGGCCATCGGCGGAGCCGAGGACGCCGACGCCATCGCGGACCTGAAGAAGCAGCACATCACCGCCGACGTCTGGGTGGCCGTCGCCACCGCCAAGTTCGACGGCTACACGGAGGTCGAGAAGGAGCTCGTCGAGAAGGCCGTGACCGAGGCCGCCGACATCTCCTCGGACGCCCAGACGGACGCCTACGTCACCGGTGGCATCACCGTGGTCGCCCTGCTCGCCGCCTTCATCCTGGCCGGCCTCATGGCCCGCCAGATGAGCCGCTCGATGCGCGAGCTGCGCACCGCCGCCTTCGGCATCGCCGAGCAGCGCCTGCCGATGCTCGTCGACCAGCTCTCCCGGACCGAGCCCGGCCGGGTCGACACCCGGGTGCAGCCCATCCCGATCGACTCCACGGACGAGATCGGCGAGGTCGCCCGCGCCTTCGACCAGGTGCACCGCGAGGCCGTCCGGCTCGCCGCCGAGCAGGCCCTGCTCCGCGGCAACATCAACGCGATCTTCACCAACCTGTCGCAGCGCAACCAGTCGCTGATCGAGGGCCAGCTGACCCTCATCACCGACCTGGAGAACAACGAGGCCGACCCGGACCAGCTGGAGAACCTCTTCCGCCTGGACCACCTGGCCACCCGTATGCGCCGCAACGGCGAGAACCTCCTGGTCCTCGCCGGCCAGGAGCCCGGCCGCCGCTGGGACCAGCCGGTCCCGCTGGTCGACGTGATGCGTGCCGCCGCCTCCGAGGTGGAGCAGTACGAGCGCATCGACATCGCCGGCGTCCCCGAGGCCGAGATCCACGGCCAGGCCGTGACCGACCTCGTGCACCTGCTCGCCGAGCTCCTGGAGAACGCCACCACGTTCTCCTCCCCGCAGACCAAGGTCCGCGTCACCGCGACCCGTCTCCCCGACGGCCGTGTCATGGTCGAGATCCACGACAAGGGCATCGGCCTCACCGCCGAGGACTTCGCGGACATCAACCACAAGCTGGCCAACCCGCCGACCGTGGACGCCGCCGTCTCCCAGCGCATGGGCCTCTTCGTGGTCGGCCGGCTCTCCGACCGGCACGGCATCCGGGTCCAGCTGCGCCCCTCGGGCGAGCAGGCCGGCACCACCTCGCTGGTCATGCTGCCGGACGCGATCACCCACGGTGGCGGTGGCGAGGCCGCTCCGCTGCACGACGACTTCACCGTCTCGCAGATCATCCCGCAGCAGGCCCAGACGGCCTTCCAGCCGCAGGCCCAGCCGATGCGCACCGCGGCCGAGCTCGGCTTCGACGACTCGCGCTACGAGCAGCAGGAGGACGAGCGCCAGCTCGACCCGGTCAACCGCTCGCTGATGCGCGAGGAGCGCCGGGCGGCCCTGGAGGCCCAGGCCGTGCAGGGCGGCGAGTCCGCCCCGTACCAGGAGATCGAATCCGGCGCGCCCGAGCAGCAGACGTTCGTACAGCAGCAGCACGAGCAGGAGTACGCATCGGCCTACCCCGGTGAGTACCAGCAGGAGTACCAGCAGGACTACGCGCAGCCGACGCAGCCGCAGGGCCAGGACGCCTACGGCTATGCCGAGCAGGGCTACGAGGACTACCGGCAGCCCGCCGACGGCTACCCGGCGCAGGGCTATGCGGAAGCCGCGTACGACCAGGGCGCGACGGCTCAGCAGGGCTACGCGAACGGCTACGAACCCCAGCCCCACCAGGGCGACTGGCCGCAGCAGACCGGTTACGACCAGGGCTACGCACAGCAGTTCGGGACGGAATCGGAATCTGCCCAGGCCGCTCCCGAACAGGACCGCGACCGCGTAGGCTTCGACCGTCCGGGGAGTGCCCCCACTCCCACCCCGGACGCCGGCCACGCGCTGACCGACGCCGGTCTGCCGCGCCGCGGCAGCAGCGCCCCGCAGGCGCCGCGGACCCCGCAGGCGCCGCAGTCCGAGCCGCCGGCCCAGCAGACGCGGCCGGAGGGCAACAGCACGGCACCCATGGACGCCGACGGCTCCGACGCCTGGCGCTCGACCAACGACGAGCGCTGGCAGCGGGCCGAGAAGCTCCGCGACCCGAAGGCGGGCGGGGTCACCTCCTCCGGCCTTCCCCGACGGGTCCCCAAGGCCAACCTGGTCGAGGGAGCCGCGGAGCACACCCCGCAGGGCGGCCCACAGGTCTCCCGCGCACCCGAGGACGTCCGGGGCAGGTTGAGCAACCTGCGCCGCGGCATCCAGCAGGGACGCAGCGCGGGTACGGACACGAACGGATCGGGCCTCGGCCCGGGCAACACCTACAACCAGGAGCGTTAGTGTGAGCGCGATGAGCCAGGCGGCGCAGAATCTGAACTGGTTGATCACCAACTTCGTGGACAACACCCCCGGGGTGTCGCACACGGTGGTGGTCTCCGCCGACGGCCTCCTCCTTGCGATGTCCGAAGGGTTCCCCCGCGACCGCGCCGACCAGCTCGCGGCGGTCGCGTCCGGACTCACCTCGCTGACCGCGGGCGCGTCCCGGATCTTCGAGGGCGGTGCGGTCAACCAGACCGTCGTGGAGATGGAGCGCGGCTTCCTCTTCATCATGTCGATCTCGGACGGCTCCTCGCTGGCCGTGCTCGCGCACCCCGAGTCCGACATCGGTCTCGTGGGCTACGAGATGGCCCTGCTCGTCGACCGGGCGGGCAGTGTGCTCACCCCCGATCTGCGGGCCGAGCTCCAGGGAAGTCTGCTCAACTAACAGACAGACAGTGCGTTTCTCGCCACCGCACCGTAGGGTGCGGTGGCGCGGTTCCAAGGGACATGGGACCGCGAAGCAGTCGGAGGAGGAGAAGTGGGCACACCCCCGGGCGGAAGCCCCTACAACGGTTTTGACGCGCAGCAGCCTCTTGGCGACCCCGCGCAGAACCGCTACAACTTTCCCTCCGCGCCGAGCAGATCGGGTGTGTCGCAGCCGTACCAGCAGCCTCAGGCCCAGCCCACGCCCACCGGCGCGCCCGGCGCGCCGGCCGGCCGTGCGGGCTCCGCGGGCGGGAACAACCCGCTCGTCCGCCCGTACGCCATGACCGGCGGCCGGACCCGGCCGCGTTACCAGCTCGCCATCGAGGCGCTGGTCAGTACCACGGCCGATCCGGCCCGGCTGCAGGGCCAGTTGCCCGAGCACCAGCGGATCTGCCGGCTGTGCTTCGAGATCAAGTCGGTCGCCGAGATCTCCGCACTGCTCTCCATCCCCCTCGGCGTTGCCCGGATCCTCGTCGCCGACCTGGCCGAGGCCGGACTCGTAGCCATCCACCAGCCCGGCGGCGACGAAGCCGCCGGCGGTCAGCCAGACGTGACACTGCTCGAAAGGGTGCTCAGTGGACTTCGCAAGCTCTAGCGGCGGGGCGGCCCGTTCAACCACCAGCGCGAAGATCGTGGTGGCGGGCGGCTTCGGCGTGGGCAAGACCACGTTCGTCGGCGCGGTCTCGGAGATCAACCCGCTGCGAACCGAGGCCGTCATGACGTCCGCTTCCGCGGGCATCGACGACCTCACCCACACGGGCGACAAGACGACGACGACCGTCGCCATGGACTTCGGCCGCATCACCCTGGACCAGGACCTGATCCTGTACCTCTTCGGTACGCCCGGTCAGGACCGCTTCTGGTTCATGTGGGACGACCTGGTCCGCGGCGCCATCGGCGCCGTCGTCCTGGTGGACACCCGGCGGCTCGCCGACTGCTTCCCGGCGGTCGACTACTTCGAGAACTCGGGCCTGCCCTTCGTCATCGCGCTCAACGGCTTCGACGGCCACCAGCCGTACCAGCCCGAGGAGGTCCGCGAGGCCCTCCAGATCGGCCCCGACACCCCGATCATCACCACCGACGCCCGCCACCGCGCGGACGCCAAGAGCGCGCTCATCACGCTCGTCGAGCACGCCCTCATGGCCCGTCTGCGGTAGTCGTCCCACCGCTTCGTGCCGAAGGCCGCGTCCCGGAGACGGGAGCGCGGCCTTCGGCATATGCCCCTCGGAACGTGCCCTTCGGCGCTGCCCTTCGGAACGTGATCCCCGACACGCGAAACCGCCCCCGCGGGGCGGGGCGTCCAGTACGTTGTACGGGGACCTCGGGGGGAGACGATGGGCTCGCTGGACGGTACGCGCCGGATCGGCCGCTTCACGGTCGAACGCACGCTGGGCAATGGCGGGATGGGCAAGGTCTACCTGTGCCGCACACCCGCCGGGTTACGCCTGGCGGTCAAGGTGATCAGCACCGAGCTCGCCCACTCGCGGGCCGGCCGGATCAGGTTCCACCGCGAGGTCGAGGCCCTGCGCGACGTGCGCAGCCCGTACACCCTCCCGCTGTACGACGCCCAGACGCTCACCCCGCCGTACTGGCTCGCCTCCCGCTACGTGGAGGGCCCCACCCTCGACCAGCACGTGCGCAAGCGGGGGCCGCTGCCCGAGCGGCGGGTCGCCGAACTGGGCGCGATGCTCGCCGAGGCACTGGCCGGGGTGCACGCCCACGGGCTGATCCACCGGGACCTCAAGCCCAGCAACATCATCCTGGAGGACGGCGAGCCCCGGCTCATCGACTTCGGCATCGTCCGCTCCGACAGCTGGACCCGGGGCCTGACCGATCCCCTGTCGCCGCCCGGCACCAACGGCTTCATCCCGGCCGAGAGCCTGCGCGGCGGCGAACCGACGCCCGCCGTCGACGTGTTCGCGCTCGGGGTCGTGCTGGTCTTCGCCGCCACCGGCCTGCTGCCCTTCGGGCACGGACTGCCCGCCACCCTGCGGATCTACCAGGGCGTGCCGCCCCGGCTCGCCGGCGTGCCGACCGCGCTCGCCGGCATCGTCCGCTCCTGCCTCTCCCCCGCCCCCGCCGACCGGCCCGGGCCGGAACAGCTGATGGCGGAGCTCGGGGCGCTGATGAAACCCCCGCCGGGGGCCGGGCCTCCGGCGCCGAAGCCGCCGCGGCAGCGCACCGTCCCGGTCGCCGATCCCCCGCACCACTGCCATGCCCCCGTGCCGCCGGCCGCCGGCGGGGGCTGCGCGCTGCGCCCGGTCGCCGCGCGACTGCTCGCGGCCGGGCTGACCCGTCCGCTGATCCGGAAGGCGGTGCTGCACCGTGAGCCCTGAGCCCGTGGTCGAACTGCGCGACGGCTGGGAGTCGTTGGTACGGGAATGGGCGCGCCGTCGCGGCGAGCCCGTCCACGCCGAGGACGGCGCCCTCCTCCTGGAGACCAGGACCGGCGACCCGTCCGGGCCCCGGCTCACCGTGGACATCAGCAGGGCGGCCGGCTCGCTCGTGGTGGCCGTCACCGACGGGACGCTGGTCCCGTCCGACCGGCTGGCCCCGACGGCGGCCGCCGCGACCGCGTGGAACGCCCACGAGGTGACCCCGGCGGCCGTGCTCGGCGACGCCCGCAGCGAGGAGCCGCTGCTCTCCGCGGTGCTCGCGCTGCCGCTGGTCTGCCATCTCACCGCCACCGGGTTCGCGAGCACCCTCGACGCGCTGCTCGACCGCTCGGTGCGGCTGCTGCGGGAGTGCCACGACCTGGGATTCGTGCTGCGGAGCTCCGATGACATCACCTCGCCGGAGTGAGCCCGTGGAGACCTCCGCGCTGATCCTCACCCTCGTGGTGCTGCCGCCGACGGCCCTGCTGTTCGCGCTCTGGGCGAGCACCGGCTCCTGGTTCTCCGGCTCCCGCCCGGAGGAGCCGGAGCGGCCGGAGCAGGCGCCGTCGTCGCAGCGGCCCGAGCCCGAGGAACAGAGCCCCGAGGAGGCGCCCATGCCCGAGCAGGACGGGACCCGGGAGGGGCGGGGCGTCCGGGCGCGGCCCGAGCGGGCGGCCCACCCCCGGCTCCAGGACGACGTCCGCTGGGTGGTGTCCAACTCGCGCGCGGTCCTCGGCGACGCCCTCGACACCGCGCTCGACGCGGCGGCCGGCCTGCTGCCGTTCCGTACGAACCCGGGCCAGGGTCCGGCGGAGCCCGTACCGGCCCCGGATCCCGGACCGCCCGCGGCGCTGCCGCCCTCGCCCCGGGCCCCCGAACTGCCCAGCGGCTGGCGGCCGGCGCGGGAGCCCGACCCCGAACCGGTCCCGACACCGGAGCCCGCACCGGAGCCGGCCGCCGGGCCCGGGACCGTGTACCGGGCCGCCGCCGCGACGGCCGCCGCACGGGAGTCCGACACCCTCGCCCTCGGCACCGGATACCGGGCCGTCGTCACCGCCGCGACCTGGCTGCGCCCCGACGGGTACGTGGAGTGGGACGGCGCCCTGTGCCGGGCCCGCTGGCGCGGCCCCGCGTCGGCCTACCCGCGCCCCGGGGACCTGGTCCGGGTCACCGCGTCGCCGGACACCGACCCGCCGCTGCTCATCGCCTCCCCGCTCTCCTGAACCCCTCGCCCTCCCGAACTCCCCGCCCTCCTGAACTCCTCGTCCTCCTGACGCACATCTGAAGCACGCCCACCACCCACCGTCCCCGTTCCGCACTCGCACGCCGGAGTAGCCGTGTACCCGACCGCAAGTCCCGACGAAGCCCCGCTCCCCGTGCCGTACATGGGCTTCGAGTTCGACAGCGCCCAGCGGCTGCCGCTGCTGCTGTGCCTGGACACCTCCTCGTCGCTCAGCCAGAGCGGCGCGATCGGCGCCCTCAACGACGCCCTCGACTCGTGGGCCGGGAGCCTCGCCGAGGACACCGCGCTCAGCGCCGCCGTGGACGTCGCCCTCATCACCTTCGGCGGCACCGAGGGCATCACCGTCTGGCAGGGCGCCACCCCGCTCGGCGCGCTCGCCCCGCGCTGGCCGCACAGCCCCTTCGTACCGGCCCACGAGTTCCGGCCGCCGGCGCTGCGCGCGCACGGCGTGACGCTGATGGACCGGGCGCTGCGGCTCGCCATGGAGGTCGTCGCCGACTACAAGGCAGGGCTGCGCGAGGAGGGCCTCACCTACTACCGGCCGCAGATCTGCGTGGTCACCGACGGCGCGCCCAGCGACGAGCAGGGCCGTTTCTCGCACGCGTACCGGGATCTGCTGCCCGAGCTGCGCAAGGCCGAGGAGGAGCGCCGCTTCCGTCTCTTCGCGGTCGGCGTCGGCGAGCGGCACGCCGGTGCCGAGGAGGTCCTCAAGGAGCTGGCACCGCACTACCACGCCTGGCTGGACGGCTTCCCGTTCGCCGAACTGCTCACCGCGATGTCGCACAGCGCCCGGGCCACCCAGGGCGGTGCCGACGAGGCCGAGTTCCAGGAGATCTTCGCCCGGCTGAAGAGGCGGCGCGGCGGCGGGCAGGTCCCGGCGTGAGCCCGGGCGGGCCGAGCCGGCGGGGCCGGCCGGCCCATCGCTGGCGGGTGCACGGGATCAGCGCGACCGGTTACCGGCATCTGCGGGACGACAAGCCCTGCCAGGACGCCTGGAGGCACCGGGAGGTCCCGGGCGGCCTGGTCCTGGCGGTGGCGGACGGCGCGGGCAGCGCCGAACGCTCCGGCGAGGGCGCCCGGGTGGCGGTCGAGCTCGCGATGGACGCCTTCGCCCCGGTCGCCGCTCCCTGGCGGCCCGGCGACGACCCGCGCGAGCGCAGGGAGTTGCTGACCGAGGCCTTCCGCGAGGTCCGCGCCGAGTTCCTGACCTGGTGCGCGGGCCCCGCGGCCCCCTTCGCGACGACCCTCACCGTGGTGGTGGCCGCCGAGGGCTGGCTGGGGCAGGTGTCGATCGGCGACGGTCTGGTGCTCGTACGGGGAGAGGGCCGCGCGCCGGACGAGCGCCCGCCCGGCGGCGGGGACACGGCCTCGCCGCCGGGCCCCGCCTCGTACCATCTGCTCCCCCAGACCCACACCGGCAGCGAGTACGCCAACGAGACCGTCTTCCTCGGCTCGCCGACCGCGCTCGGGCAACTGCGCGTGGACTGCGTCCGCGACCCGATGATCGACGGGGTGCTGCTGTCCACGGACGGGCTCACCCACGCCCTGCTGCGCCGCTCCCCCGCCGGGCCGCCGCTGCCGCACGACGCCTTCCTCGGCCATCTCTTCGAACGGCTCGGCCGGGACGGCTACGACCACGACGAGGAGGACCGCCGGCTCGCGGAATTCCTCGCCTCCGACCAGATCTCCCGAGTGACCGGGGACGACAAGACTCTCCTGTGGGCGATACGACATGACGACCACTGACGGCACCGGCGCCGGCACCGGCTCCGACCCCGGCGACGACTCCCTCACCGACGCCGTGGAGCTGACGCTCGGCGACGGCACCCGGATCAGCCGCACCGGCAAACCGCTCGGCACCGGCGGCCAGGGCAGCGTCTGGGCCTTCGCGGAGCGCGCCGACCTCGCCGGAAAGATCTACAACCGGCCGCCCGACGCCGCCCAGTTGCGCCGGCTCGCCGCGATGCTGCGCGCCGACCCGCTGGCCGGGGAGCGGCTCGCGGCCGGGCAGCCGCCCATGCTGGTGTGGCCGGTGCAGCTGATCGAGTCGGCGGGCCGGCCGGTCGGCTACGGGATGCCGATCCTGGACCCGGCGGCGCACGTCCGGCTGAGCGGGCTGCTGCAGAAGAACGTGCGGCGCAGCCAGTACCGGGGCCGGGCGCACTGGGGCTTCCTGCTCGGGGTGGCGTCCAACCTCGCGTACATGACGGCGGAGCTGCACCAGCGCGGCTATGTGGTGGGCGATCTGTCCAGCGCGAACGCGGTGGTCGACCCGCGGGGCTATGTCACCCTGCTCGACTGCGACTCCTTCGCCTTCACCGATCCGCTGACCGGCGAGTTCTTCGGCAGCGACGTCTTCACGGACGACTACGCGGGGCCCGAGCGGCACCGCGGCGGGCCGCCCACCCGGCACTCGGACGACTTCGCCCTCGCCGTCCTCGTCTACCAGCTGCTGACCAGCGGGAACCATCCGTACGACGGGAGCCCGCGGGTCGGTCAGGCCGAGTCCACCCGCAGGGACAACGTCCTGGCCGGGAACTCCTTCCTGGTGCATCCGGACCGGGTGCGGGTGCCGCGCCGGCAGCTGCCGGTCGAGACGCTGCCGCCGGAGGTGCTGCGGCTGGCGCGGCAGACCTTCGGGCCCGGCTGGCGCGAGCCCGCCCGGCGGCCCTCCTCGGCGGCGTGGCTGGAGGCCCTGGACGAGGCGAAGGAGTCGGTGGTGGTGTGCGGCGCGGTGCCGGAGCACCACTACGGCGGGCATCTGCGGGCCTGCCCGTGGTGCGCGCACGCGGCGAAGGGTCACCCGGATCCGTTCACGGGCGGCGGCGGGACCCGGGTCCGGGCCCCGGGATCCTCCACCTCGGCCTCCACCTCGGCCTCCGCGTCGGCGTCGGCGTCCGCGTCCAGGTCCACGTCGGCGTCGGCATCCGCGTCCGCGTCCGCGAAGTCCTCCGCGCCGCCTCCGCCGCCCCCTCCGACACCGCCCCCGGCCCCGGCCCCGGCCCCGGCCGCTCCCGCGCAGAAGCCCGAGCCGCTGTCCAAGGGCGACATCGCGCTCGCGATCACGCTGATCGTGGGTGCGCTGGCCATCCTGGTCGGGGTGGTCTGGGGGATCGTCGCGCTGATCGGATTCCTGCTGTCCTGACGTCGTGGCGTCGTGGCGTCCTGACGGGCATACGGCTGAGGGCCGGACCCCGGGTGTTCCCGGTGTCCGGCCCTCAGCCGTCGGTACGTACGTCAGCGCCAGCTGTGCGGGGCGCGGAAGCCGTTCTCGCGCTCCAGGCGGCGCCAGCCGGCGGTGCGGGGACGGTGGTGGGCGGCCGGCTCGGCGGGCTGGGCCGCGGCGCGGGCGAGGAGGACCGCGGTGATGGCGGCGAGTTCCTCGGGGTCGGCGTGGCCCTTCTCGACCCGGAGCAGGTTGGCTGTGGCAGGCGTGGTCACTTCGGTGAGCTCCTCTGATGAGGCTTGCTGCGGCTTGGGGAGGCTTACTGCGGCGGGTTGCCGTGCTTGCGGGACGGCAGGTCCGCGTGCTTGGTGCGGAGCATCGCGAGGGACTTGGCGAGCACCTCGCGGGTCTCGGCGGGGTCGATGACGTCGTCGACCAGGCCGCGCTCCGCCGCGTAGTACGGGTGCATCAGCTCGGCCTTGTACTCCTTGACCATGCGCGTCCGCATCGCCTCGGGGTCCTCGGCCTCCGCGATCTGCTTGCGGAAGATCACGTTCGCGGCGCCCTCGGCGCCCATGACCGCGATTTCGTTGGTGGGCCAGGCGTACGTCAGGTCGGCGCCGATGGACTGGGAGTCCATCACGATGTACGCGCCGCCGTATGCCTTGCGCAGGATCAGCGAGATCCGGGGCACGGTCGCGTTGCAGTAGGCGTACAGCAGCTTGGCGCCGTGCCGGATGATTCCACCGTGCTCCTGGTCTACACCAGGGAGGAAGCCGGGTACGTCCAGAAGAGTGATGATCGGGATGTTGAAGGCGTCGCACATCTGCACGAAGCGGGCGGCCTTCTCGGAGGCCTCGATGTCGAGGACACCGGCGAGGGACTGCGGCTGGTTGGCGACGATGCCGACGACCTGGCCGTCGAGCCGGGCCAGGGCGCAGATGATGTTGCGGGCCCAGCGCTCGTGGATCTCCAGGTAGTCGCCCTCGTCGACGAGCTCCTCGATGACCTTGTGCATGTCGTACGGACGGTTGCCGTCGGCCGGCACCAGGTCGAGCAGCACGTCGGAGCGGCGGTCCGCCGGGTCCTCGGAGGCGACGACCGGCGGGTTCTCGCGGTTGTTCTGCGGCAGCATCGACAGCAGGTACCGCACCTCGGCGATGCAGGTCTCCTCGTCGTCGTACGCGAAGTGCGCCACGCCGCTCGTCTCGGCGTGCACGTCCGCGCCGCCGAGACCGTTCTGGGTGATCTCCTCGCCGGTGACCGCCTTGACGACGTCGGGGCCGGTGATGAACATCTGCGAGGTCTCGCGGACCATGAAGACGAAGTCCGTGAGGGCCGGGCTGTAGGCGGCGCCGCCGGCGCAGGGGCCGAGCATCACGGAGATCTGCGGGATGACGCCCGAGGCCTTGGTGTTGCGCTGGAAGATGCCGCCGTAGCCGGCGAGGGCGGAGACGCCCTCCTGGATACGGGCGCCGGCGCCGTCGTTCAGGGAGACCAGCGGCGCACCGGCCGCGATGGCCATGTCCATGATCTTGTGGATCTTGGTGGCGTGGGCCTCGCCGAGGGCGCCGCCGAAGATCCGGAAGTCGTGCGCGTAGGTGAAGACCGTGCGGCCCTCGACCGTGCCCCAGCCGGTGATGACACCGTCGGTGTACGGCTTCTTCGCCTCCAGGCCGAAGCCGCTGGCGCGGTGCCGGCGCAGCTGCTCGACCTCCTGGAAGGAACCCGGGTCCAGGAGCAGCTCGATCCGCTCGCGCGCGGTCAGCTTGCCCTTCGCGTGCTGCGCCTCGGTCGCACGGTCACTCGGGCCGCGCCGCGCCTGCTCGCGCAGTTCGTGCAGCTCGGCCACGCGGCCACGGGCGTCGGCGGGCTCGCTCGGGATCTGGTCCACAACGGTCATGTACCGACCCTACGAACTCACCCGAGAAAACCCCGCCGTCGACTCCGTACAGTCTCGCGTGTCGAATCCTGGTGGGGCATGACAGAACCGTCGCCCCATCGGATCGAGTCAACAGCCGGAGACCCCCGATGCTTGTAGGGTTTCCACATAGCTTGCACGTCGACCGACACCGGGGACCGCCGAGGCGCCCGTCCGGGGACGGGCGCCTCGGCCGCAGCACACCGCTCAGCAGCCGCCGCAGTTGTAGTAGGTGACGTCCCAGTGGTTGCCCTCGTCGGCGTAGATGTTGCCGGAGCCGGACTTCCACTGCGGGGCGCCGTCGCCACGCAGGCCGATGTAGGTGAAGTTGTTCTTGATGTAGCTGCCGACGCACGTGTACTTGCTGTAGTCGAGCTTGTAGCCGTTCCAGTGCGAGTACGTGCCGCTCGCGTGGCCGGTCTCGGTGCCGCCGGTGATGTTGAGGGCGCAGCCGCTGGCCCGCTTGAGGGTCTGGGCGCCCTGGGCGGTGGCGAGGTTGAGCTGCTCGAAGGACGTGCAGGTGGAGTTGTAGCGGTCCGAGCAGCCGCCGGACGAGGACCAGGTGATGCCGACCTCGCGGAACATCGAGGTCGCGGTGGCGTGGCTGATCTTGGTGACGGCGGCGTGGGCCTCGCCGGCGCCGGCGAGGACGCCGAAGCCGGGCGCGAAGAGCGCGCCCAGGACCAGGGCGAGCGCGGTGAGGACGGAGCGGAGCCTCATGGGGGACTGGAGTCTCATGGGGGACTTCACGGGGATGCCTCCTGCGGATGACCGTGACGGTTGGGGACGGCTGTGCAGGTGGTGCGTGTGCTCGGTGCGCATGATGCCGCAGTTCTACGCGCGTCCACCAGAGGGCGTGAGGGGCGGGCTTCGAGGCGGGCCGGATCCGTTCGGATGAACGTCCTCCCTAGATGTTGAAAGTTGAACGGAATAGGCCTATGGTCGATGTCGTTGAAGGTTCAACGAATGCACGACCAAGCGCCTCCCCCGCGCACCGTCCCCCCAAGGAGCACGTCATGGGTCTCTTCAGCCGCAAGAACAACACCGAGTCCGCCGCCGTCGCCACCCTCCCCGTGGACCCGGCCCTGGCCGCCCTCACCGGCGACTACACCATCGACCCGGCCCACAGCAGCATCGGCTTCACCGTCCGGCACGCCATGGTCACCAACGTCCGCGGCACCTTCGCCGAGCACGAGGGCTCGCTGAAGCTGAACGGCACCGACCCGGCCGCCTCCAGCGCCTCCATCGACGTCAGGATCGCCTCGATCGACACCGGCATCGCGGACCGCGACGGGCACCTGCGCAGCGGTGACTTCTTCGACGCGGAGACCTTCCCGCTGATGACCTTCCGCTCCACCGAGGCCGCGCACCTGGGCGGCGACAAGTACCAGATCAAGGGCGACCTGACCATCAAGGACGTCACCAAGCCGCTCGCCGTCGACCTCGAGTTCAACGGCACCGCGACCGACGTCTACGGCAACGAGCGGGTCGGCTTCGAGGGCTCCGCCGAGATCCTGCGCTCCGAGTGGGGCCTGACCTGGAACGCGGCCCTGGAGACCGGTGGCGTCATGGTCTCCGACAAGGTGAAGCTGAACTTCGACATCTCCGCCATCAAGAACGCCGCCTGATCCACCGGATCGACCGGGCCGGCCCACCACCGGCCCCACGGCGACGAGCCACCCCGAACCCGGCAGCCCGTGGGCTGCCGGGCGGCGGTGTTTCCGCCCCGGTCAGGCGCGGCCGTCCAGGCGGTCCGCGGCCGCGGTGACCGCGCGGATCAGGCGGGCGTTCTCCGGGGCGCCGGGGCCGGCCAGGAAGCCGAAGCGGCGGCGGGCGTAGCTGTAGGAGAGGGTGCGGGAGGGGTCGGCGAGGGACTGGGTGCCGGGGGCGCCGCTGTGGCCGACGGCGGTCGGGCCGAGCGAGGGGTAGCGGGTGGCGAGCGGGACGAAGCCGAGGCCGAAGGCGTTGTTCTCGCCGGTGACCAGGTCCGTGCCCGAGGAGTGCACCCGGGAGAACTCGGCGAGCGTCTCCGGCTTGAGCAGCGGGGGCCGGCCGTCGAGCTCGCCGGCCACCGCCGCGTACACCCGGGCCAGGCCGCGCGCGGTGCCGACGCCGCCGCCGGAGAGCGGCGAGGCGGCGTGCACGGCGCGGGAGTTGCCGAAGGCGATGATGTCGAAGGGCGGATCGGCCTGCTGGTCGAAGGCGACGGCGAGCAGGCTGTCCGGCGCGACCGGGTGCTCCGCCTCGAAGGCCTCCTGGACCGGGGTGCGCAGCACCGGCAGGGCCGGGCGGAAGCGGGCCTTCAGCTCCTCGGGCAGGCCGAGGTGGTAGTCGGCGCCGTACGGCTCGCGGACCCGCTCGGCGTAGTGGTCCTGGACCGTGCGGCCGGTGGCGCGCAGCACGACCTCGCCGGCCAGGGCGCCGAAGCTGAGCGCGTGGTAGCCGTGGCCGGTGCCGGGCTCCCAGTACGGGGCGTGGGCGGCGATCCGGGCGGCGACCAGGCGGTCGTCGGCGAGCTCGTCGAGGGTGAAGCCGCCGGTGACGCCGAGGGCGCCGGCCCGGTGGGCGAGCAGCTCGCGGACGGTGACGGCGCCCTTGCCCTCGGCGGCGAACTCCGGCCAGTAGGATCTCACTTCGCGGTCCAGGTCGAGGGCGCCGTCCTGCACGAGGAGGGCGGCGACCAGGGCGGTGACGCCCTTGGCGGAGGAGTAGAGCGCGAGGAGGGTGTCGCCGTCGACGCCCTCGCCGCCCCACAGGTCGACCACGAGCTCGCCGCGGTGGTAGACCGCGAGCTGGGCGCCGCCGTCGCGCGCCTCGTCGGCCGCGACCGTGGCGAACTCCTCCCGTACGGACTCGAATCCGCTCGCCACGGTGCCGTGGACCTGCGTCATGACCGCCCCTCCCCCTTCGTGCGCGGATGCCTCAGAGTGCCGAACGATCAAGACCGCGCCGGGATTCCCGCTCCGTCCGGGGCGATTGTCAGTGGCGGTCGCTAGCGTCGGCGGCATGGAATTGCGTATCGACAGCGGGGCGTTGACCGAGGCTGTGGGCTGGGCCGCCCGCGTGCTGCCCGCCCGTTCTCCCGTGCCCGTCCTCGGCGGTCTGCTCCTGGAGGCGGCGGACGGCCGGCTCACCGTCTCCGGTCTGGACTACGAGGCCTCGGCCCGGACCGAGGCCGACGCCGAGGTGCTCGGGGAGGGCCGGGCATTGGTGCTCGGGCGGCGACTGCTCGACATCTGCAAGGTGCTGCCGCAGGGCCCGGTGGAGTGCGCGGTGGACGGGGCGCGCCTGTCGGTGACCGGCGGGGACGCCCGGTTCGGGCTCTCGCTGCTGCCGCTGGACGACTACCCGGACCGGCCGGCGCTGCCCGCGCTGCGCGGCGAGGTCGACGCGGCGGCGTTCGCGGCGGCCGTCGGGCATGTGGCGGTGGCGGCCGGCCGGGACGACGCGCTGCCGGTGCTCACCGGGATACGGCTCGGCCTGGACGGCACCACGATGACGCTGGCCGCGACCGACCGCTATCGGTACGCGGTGCGCACCCTGGAGTGGAAGCCGGCGGCGGACGCCTCCGGCGAGGCGCTGGACGTCGTGGTGCCGGCCCGCCGGCTCACCGAGGTCGCCCGCTCGTTCACCGGCGCCGGGACGGTCCGGCTCGCCCTGGACGGCGGCTCGATCGGTTTCGAGAGCGGCGGGATGCGCACCACCACCCGGCTGCTCGACGGCCGGCTCCCCCGGCACGACAAGCTCTTCGCGCTCGGGGAGCACGCGGTGGCCGTCACCGGGCGGGCGCCGCTGGTGGAGGCCGTGAAGCGGGTCGCGGTGGTCGCGGAGGGCGACAGCCCCGTACAGCTCGCCTTCGACGGGACGACCGTCCATCTCCAGGCGGGGTACGAGGACGACGTGGCCTCGCAGCGGCTGCCGGCCGCGCTGACCGGCGCCGAGGCCGTGACCGTGGCCTTCAACCCGGGCTATCTGCTCGACGCGCTCGGCTCCTTCGACGCGCCGGAGCTGAGCCTGCGGCTGCTGGGTCCGGGCCAGCGGGTCCTGATCACGGACGCGACGGACGGGGGTGAGGGCACCCACCGGCATCTGCTGATGTCGGTGAAGCCGCTGGTCTGACGCTCCTAGAAGCCGCCTCCGCCGTCGAACCCGCCACCGCCGTCGAAGCCTCCGCCGCCGCCGAAGTCGCTGCCGCCGAAGTCACCGGGGCTGAAGTCGGCGCCGGAGAAGTCGCCGCCCTGGAAGTCCTGGAAGTCGCCGCCGCCGTACTCTCCGGCGTAGGCGGGGGTGGCGAGCATCGAGCCGAGCATGGTGCCGACGAGCAGGCCGGGCAGCATGCCGCCGCCGAAGTAGCCGCCGGCCCACGGGCCGTACGCCGGGCCCGCCTCCCAGTACGGGCGGCGGCCGCCGTCGGTGTCGACCGTGCGGGCCTGCGGGTCCTGCCCGTCGTCCAGGCGGGCCGCGTCGGCGGCGCAGACCGGGACCTCGCGGGGCGAGCCGCCGGCCGGGGTCCAGGTGCGGTCCTCGGTCGAGGGTCCGTGACGCGGGTCGAAGAAGCAGGGCGGGCGGCGCTCGGGCAGCGGCCTGTGCTCCCGACGGGCGGCCAGGACCGCGAGCGAGAAGCGTCCGTCCTCCAGGGCCTGGGTGACGGCGCGCACCTCGTGCGGCCGGGTCACGGCGCCCATCCTGGACTTCGCCGTGTCGTAGGAGTCGAGGGCCCGCTCGTAGTCGCCGCGCATGGCGTCGTCGGCGCCGGGCTCGGCCGGGTGGAAGTCGAGCCGCTCCAGCTCCTCGCCGAAGGCGGTGATGTCCTCGTCCACGACGACCCGCAGCCGGTCGACGGCGGCGCGCTCCTCGGCCTCCTTGCGGAGCCGGTTGCGCCGGACCACGGCGTAGGCGCCGGCGCCGCCGGCCACCACGACACCGCCGAGGACGACGAGCCCGGCCACCGGCACCCCGGAGTCGTCGGCGGCCGTGCCCCAGGAGGCCGGGGCGGAGCCGCGCATGGTGGGCAGGGCCTGGTCGACGAAGTTGTTCAGCTCGGTGGCCGCGTCGACGCCGGGCTGGCGTACGGAGGTGACCAGGTTGTCCACGGCCGCGCTCGACATCACGACGCGGTCGGCGCCCGCGTCGAAGCGGTCGCCGAGGCGGATCGCGTAGAGCCCGGTGATCCCGGTCTGGGTGCGCACGTTCCGCAGCAGGTTCTCGGGCGGGAACTGCGCGTTCGCGGGCAGCACCGCCACGAAGAGCGGCTTGTCCGCGTCCTTGATCTTCTGGGCGAGGGCGGTCGCGTCGGCCGTGGAGAGCTGGCCTGCGGCGCCGGGGTCGACGTACACCGGGCCCTGCTTGAGGGCGGCGGCCACGTCGGGTATGCCCGTGGCCCTGGCGCTCGCGGCGGGCGCCAGGACCAGAAGCAGGAGGAGTATCAGCCCGCCGAGCGCGGACCACACGGATATCGCCCTGGTCCTCATGATTCGAAGCTACCCGAACCGGACCAAACCGAACACAGATGGCCGATACGGGATTATTCGGCCGGGTCGACGCCGGCCCGCAGCAGCCCGTACGTGAAGGCGTCCTCCAGGGCCTGCCAGGAGGCCGCGATGACGTTCTCGCCGACGCCGACCGTGGACCACTCGCCGTTGCCGTCACTGGTGGTGACCAGGACGCGGGTGGTGGACTCGGTGCCGTGCCGGCCCTCCAGGATGCGGACCTTGTAGTCGATGAGCTCGAACTTGGCGAGCTGCGGGTAGATCCGTTCCAGGCCGACCCGGATCGCCCGGTCGAGGGCGTTGACCGGGCCGTTGCCCTCGGCGGTGGCGACGATCCGCTCGCCCTTGGCCCAGAGCTTCACAGTGGCCTCGTTGGCGTGGGTGCCGTCGGGGCGGTCCTCGACGATCGCGCGCCAGGACTCCGTACGGAAGTAGCGGCGGGCACGGCCCTCCGCCTCCTCCCGGAGCAGCAGCTCGAAGGAGGCGTCGGCGGCCTCGTAGGTGTAGCCCTTGAGCTCGCGCTCCTTGACCCGCTCGACGACCCGGGCGACCAGGGCGCGGTCGCCGCCGAGGTCGATGCCGAGCTCCTTGCCCTTGAGCTCGATGGAGGCGCGGCCGGCCATGTCGGAGACCAGCATCCGCATGGTGTTGCCGACCAGCTCGGGGTCGATGTGCTGGTAGAGGTCGGGGTCCACCTTGATCGCGGAGGCGTGCAGGCCGGCCTTGTGCGCGAAGGCGGAGACGCCGACGTAGGGCTGGTGGGTGGAGGGGGTGAGGTTGACGACCTCGGCGATGGCGTGCGAGATCCGGGTCATCTCGGCGAGCGCGCCCTCGGGCAGCACCCGCTTGCCGTACTTGAGCTCCAGGGCCGCGACGACCGGGAAGAGGTTGGCGTTGCCGACCCGCTCGCCGTAGCCGTTGGCGGTGCACTGGACGTGGGTGGCGCCGGCGTCGACGGCGGCGAGGGTGTTGGCGACGGCGCAGCCGGTGTCGTCCTGGGCGTGGATGCCGAGGCGGGCGCCGGTGTCGGCGAGGACGGTGGCGACCACGGCCTGGATCTGGGCGGGGAGCATGCCGCCGTTGGTGTCGCAGAGGACGACGACGTCGGCGCCGGCCTCGTGCGCGGCGCGGACGACGGCCTTGGCGTAGCCGGGGTTCGCCTTGTAGCCGTCGAAGAAGTGCTCGCAGTCGACGAAGACCCGGCGGCCCTGGGCGCGCAGGTGGGAGACGGTGTCACGGACCATCTCCAGGTTCTCGTCGAGGGTGGTGCGCAGGGCGAGCTCGACGTGCCGGTCGTGGGACTTGGCGACCAGGGTGATCACCGGGGCGCCGGAGTCGAGCAGAGCCTTGACCTGCGGGTCGTCGGCGGCGCTGCCGCCGGCCCGGCGGGTGGCGCCGAAGGCGACCAGCTGGGCGTTCTTGAACGCGATCTCCTGGCGGGCGCGGGCGAAGAACTCGGTGTCCCGGGGGTTGGCGCCGGGCCAGCCGCCCTCGATGAAGCCGACCCCGAAGTCGTCGAGGTGTCGCGCGATGGTCAGCTTGTCCGCGACGGTGAGGTTGATGCCTTCACGCTGGGCGCCGTCGCGCAGCGTGGTGTCGAAGACATGGAAACTGTCGTCGAGGCGCGAGCCCTCGGCGTTCTCCGTGGTCATGGCTGTGATGGCTCCTGTCGGATGTGGCTCCGGAAGGTATGGATCCACTTGCCCCCATTCTCACGCGCTGTCCGTTTCCGGTACTGGTGGGGCCGGAAAACGAAAAAACCCCTCGCGGGTGCGAGAGGTCTGCGCGCGGGTCTGGGGCACGGTGTCCACTGCCGCGGGGATCGTTCCACGCTTCAGCGGCCACTGCGGACCGGCGCGCTGCTGCCGATAATCATCGTGGTAGCGAGCACGCCGGAATTCTGACACAGGTCCGGTTTCAGCGGGACGCCGGTCTCACGATACGGGCAGTCGATCTCGCGACCGCTCGGCCTCGGGGGCGGCGCCCACCCGGCCGAGATCGATGTCGCGGGTCTCCCGCATCGTGAGGTAGACGATCAGAGAGACGGCCGCGCAGCCCGCCACGTACCAGTAGTAGCCGGACTCGACGCCCGCGTCCTTGAACCACAGGGCCACGTATTCGGCGGTGCCGCCGAACAGCGCGTTGGCGATGGCGTACGGCAGGGCGACGCCGAGGGCGCGGATGCCGGTCGGGAAGAGCTCGGCCTTCACGCAGGCGTTGATCGAGGTGTAGCCGGTGACGACGACCAGGGCGAGCAGGGCGAGCCCGAGGGCCGGCCAGAAGGAGCCGGCGTGCTGGAGCAGCGTCATGATCGGCACGGTGAGGAGGGTGGAGCCGACCGCGAAGGTGATGAGCAGCGGGCGGCGTCCGATCCGGTCGGAGAGCCGGCCGGCGAGCGGCTGGAGGCAGGCGAAGACGATCAGCGCGCAGAAGGAGACCAGGGTCGCGGTCTGCTTGGGCAGCCCGGCGGAGTTGGACAGGTACTTGGTGAGGTAGGTGGTGTACGTGTAGTAGGCCACCGTGCCGCCCATGGTGAGCGCGACGACGAGGAAGGCCTCGCGCCTGTGCGCCCACAGGGCCTTGAGGGTGCCCTGCTGGCCCTGGGCGACCCCGGAGTCGGCGGTCTCCTCGTACACCTCGGTCTCCAGCATGGTCCGCCGCAGATAGAAGACGACGGCCGCGCCGAGGGCGCCGACGACGAACGGGATGCGCCAGCCCCAGCTGTGCAGGGCCTCGGTGGACATGGTCCGCTGGAGGATGATCTGCAGGCCGAGGCCGATGATCTGACCGGCCGTCATCGACACGTACTGGAAGCTGGAGGCGAAGCCGCGGTGCCGCGGCGCGGAGGCCTCGGTGAGGTAGGTGGCGCTGGCGGCGTACTCGCCGCCGACGGACAGACCCTGGAGGAGCCGGGCGATCAGCAGGACGGCGGCGCCGCCGTAGCCGGCGACGGCGTAGGTGGGAGCGACGGCGATGAGGACCGCCGAGGCGGACATCAGGGTGACGGTGAGGGTCAGGGCCGCCTTGCGGCCCTTGCGGTCACCGACCCGGCCGAGCAGCCAGCCGCCGACCGGGCGCATGAAGAAGCCGACGGCGAAGATGCCGGCGGTGTTCATGAGCTTGGCGGTGTCGTTCCCCTCGGGGAAGAACGCCCCCGCGAAGTAGGTGGCGAAGCTCGCGTACACGAACCAGTCGAACCACTCGACCATGTTGCCGGCCGACCCGACCCAGATCTTCTTCCAGTGCTCTCGTCCCATGGGCAGGAACCGTGCCGGAGGCGGCCGGTCGGCAACAAGGGCGCGCGGCGCAACAATCGGGAGTACTTGCGTGCCTAACGGTCACGGAAGCAGGGTTTCGGCGATGAACTCCCGTACGTGGTCGAGGACTTGTGACCGCCCGGTGCCGGGGATGCCGACGGCGACGTGCACGCTGAACCCGTCGAGCAGGGCCCGCATCCGGTGCGCGAAGCGGTCCGGGTCGACGGGCCGGAACTCGCCGCGCGAGACGCCCTCGGCGAGCAGCGCGACGAGGTCGCGATGCCAGGCGGCCTCGATGGCGGCCTGCCGGGCGCGGGCGTCGTCGTCGGCGTTCTGCGAGCGGTTCCAGACCTCCAGCCAGAGGGTCCAGTGCGGATCGCGCGGCCCGTCCGGCACGTACACCTCGACATAGCCGTCGAGCCGCTCCCGGGCCGTCCCGGGCCGGGCGAGCAGCGCCCCGCGCTCGGCGCCGAGCCGCCCCTCGCTCCACTCCAGGGTCTGCAGCAGCAGCTCGTCCTTGGTGCGGAAGTAGTAGAGCAGGTGCCCACTGCTCATCCCGACCTGCCGCCCGAGCCCGGCCATGGTCAGCCCGTCGAGCCCGCGCTCGGCGATGGTGTCCATGGCGGCGGCGAGCACGTCCTCGCGGGGCGGCGCGGCCTGGTTGCGGCGGCGGGGGTGGGGGGCCGGGTCGGGGGCCGGGCTGCTGCTCTGACTCACTCGTACGTTCTACAGGATCGGGCCTCGCCGGGACCCGGGCGCCGTAGAGCTCGCCGGGACTCAGGCGTCGTGGACGACGTACACGAAGAACATCGCGACGAGGAAGCCCAGCACCATGCGCACGGCGATGTGCCCGACCATGCCGGCGAGCACGCCCCACAGGATCCGCAGGACCCGCTCCATCGCGCCCCCTCCCCCGGGTGGCGGCGCTACACCGCCGGCTGCTGCTGGGTGATGCAGTGGATGCCGCCGCCGCCCGCGAAGATCGGGCGGGCGTCGACCAGGGTCACCGTACGCTCGGGGAAGAGGCGGCGGAAGATCTCGGCGGCCAGTTCGTCGTGCGGGTCGTCGAAGGCGCAGAGGACCACGCCGCCGTTGCAGAGGTAGTGGTTGATGTACGAGTAGTCGACCCAGTCGCCCTCGTCGTCCTTGAGGACGGTGGGGGCCGGGACCTCGATGACCTCCAGGGGGCGGCCCTGGGCGTCGGTCTGGCCGCGGAGCAGGTCGACGTAGAGGCGGGAGCGTTCGTAGTCGGGGTGCTGCGGGTTCTGCTGACTGTGGACCAGGACGGTGCCGGGGCGGGCGAAGGCGGCGACGATGTCGACATGGCCCTGGGTGCCGTAGAGGCCGTAGTCGCCGGCCAGGCCGTGCGGGAGCCATATAGCCTTGGTCGTGCCGAGCTGCGCGTGGATCTCGGCCTCGACCTCCTGGCGGTTCCACTCGGGGTTGCGGCCCGCGCCGAGCTGCACGGTGTCGGTGAGCAGGACGGTGCCCTCGCCGTCCACGTGGATCGCGCCGCCCTCGTTCACGAGCGGGGAGGAGAGTACGGGGACTCCCGCCACGTCCGCGACATGGCGGGCGATCTTGGAGTCGTGCTCCCAGCGGGCCCAGTCCTGGGCGCCCCAGCCGTTGAACACCCAGTCCACGGCAGCGAGTTCGGTGCCGTTGGTGACGAAGGTCGGGCCGATGTCCCGCATCCAGGCGTCGTCGAGCTCGCGCTCGACCAGGTCGATCTCCTCGCCGAGGAGCGCACGGGCCGAGTCGGCGTCGCCGGGCGCGACGACCATCGTCACCGGCTCGAAGCGGCGGACGGCGCGGGCCACCGACGCCCAGGCGGTACGGGCCTCGGCGAGCTCCTCCTCGTCGGTGAAGGTGGGGTTGGGGCTGGGCCAGGCCATCCAGGTGCGCTCGTGCGGCATCCATTCGGCGGGCATGCGGAAGGTCATCGACAGGTCCTAGAGGAAGTAGAGGCGGTTGAGGGAGACGGACTCGGCCGCCTCGGAGCGGATCGGCGTGCCGTCGAGCGAGACGAGGCCGGTGCGGCCGTCGACCTGCACGTCGCCGACGCGGGAGTTGAACCGAAGGTCGGCGGGGCCGATGCCGCGGGTGCCGCGCACCGGGACGCGCCGGCGGCGGGTGGGCATCCCGTCGGTGCCGAGGTCGACGGCGGCCTGCGCGACGAAGGCCACGGAGATGTCGGCGGCGGTCGCGCCGTGGGCGCCGAACTGCGGGCCGAGCACGAGCGGTTCGCAGGTGTCGGTGGCGGCGTTCGGGTCGCCCGTGACCCCGTACGCGGGGAAGCCGGACTTCAGGACCAGCTGTGGCTTGGCGCCGAAGAACTCGGGCCGCCACAGCACGATGTCGGCGAGCTTGCCGGTCTCGATCGAGCCGATCTCGTGCGCGAGGCCGTGGGCGATGGCCGGGTTGAGGGTCAGCTTGGCCAGGTAGCGCAGCACGCGCGCGTTGTCGTCGTGCGCGCCGTCGCCCTCCAGCGGGCCGAGCTCGGCCTTCATCTTCCCGGCCATGGCGAAGGTCCGGCGTACGGTCTCGCCGGCCCTTCCCATGCCCTGCGCGTCCGAGGACGTGATGCCGATCGCGCCGAGGTCGTGCAGGACGTCCTCGGCGCCCATCGTCCCGGCCCTGATCCGGTCGCGCGCCATGGCGGCGTCGCCGGGCAGGTCGGTCTTCAGGTCGTGGACGGACACGATCATGCCGTAGTGCTCGGCGACGGCGTCGCGTCCGAAGGGCAGCGTGGGGTTGGTGGAGGAGCCGATGACGTTCGGCACGCCCGCCATCTTCAGCACGTTGGGGACGTGCCCGCCGCCGCAGCCCTCGATGTGGAAGGCGTGGATGGTGCGTCCGTCGAGGACCTTCAGGGTGTCCTCGACCGACAGGCACTCGTTGAGGCCGTCCGAGTGCAGGGCGACCTGCACGTCGTGCTCCTCGGCGACCCGCAGCGCGGTGTCCAGGGCCCGGGTGTGGGCGCCCATGTCCTCGTGGACCTTGAAGCCGGAGGCACCGCCCTCCGCCAGGGCCTCCACCAGCGGCGCCGGGTCCGAGGACGAGCCGCGGGCGAGGAAGCCGATGTTGACCGGCCAGGCGTCGAAGGCGTTGAAGGCGTGGCGCAGCGCCCACGGCGAGTTGACGCCGACGCCCCAGACCGGCCCGAACTCCTGGCCGATGACCGTGGTGACGCCGCTGGCGAGCGAGGCCTCCATGATCCGGGGCGAAAGCAGGTGCACATGGGTGTCGACGGCGCCGGCGGTGGCGATCATGCCCTCGCCGGAGACGATCGAGGTGCCGGTGCCGACGACCACGTCGACGCCGTCGAGGGTGTCCGGGTTGCCGGCCCGCCCGATGGCGTGGATGCGGCCCTCGCGGATGCCGATCGAGGTCTTGCGGATGCCCTGCACGGGGTCGATCACCAGGACGTTGCTGATGACGACGTCGCAGGTCTCGCGGACGGCGGCGGCCTTCAGGTGGAGTCCGTCGCGGGCGGTCTTGCCGAAGCCGGCGAGGAACTCGTCGCCGGGCTTCTGGGAGTCGGACTCGACGCGCACGACGAGGCCGGAGTCGCCCAGGACGACCCGGTCGCCGGCCCGGGGGCCGTGCACGGAGGCGTACTCGTAGGGGTCCATCACTCACCCTCCTTCGGGGCGTTCGCGGGGGCGGCCTCGCCACGGGCGTCCGCGCCGAGATATCCGCAGGCCGCGGCCCTGCGCAGGGCCTCGTCCCGCGCCCCGGGGGCGTCCAGGGGTCCGTCGACCAGGCCGGCGAAGCCGATCGCGACGCGGGCGCCGCCGATCGGGACCAGGCCGACCTCGGCCGCGCCGCCGGGGTCGAAGCGGAAGGAGGCGCCGGCCGGGATGGCCAGGCGCATGCCGTACGCCGCCGCGCGGTCGAAGTCGAGGCGCGGATTGGCCTCGAAGAAGTGGAAGTGGGAGGTGATGCTCACCGGGACCGCGGCGGTGTTGCGGACGGCGAGGGTGACGGCCGGGGCGGTCTGCTCGTACCCGGGCCCCGGGAGCAGCGCGCCGGGCGCGCCCTCCGCCGGCGAGCCGCCCCCCGTTTCACCGGGGGACCCCCAGCCGATGGGGTCGGAGACCACCGCGAGCCGGGATCCGTCGTCGAAGACGGCCTCGACGTGCACCTCGGTGACCACGTCGGCGACGCCGGGCAGCACGTCGTCGGGGCCGAGCACCGAGCGGGCCGCCTCGATCGCCTCGGCGAGCCGCCTGCCGTCGCGGGCAGCCTCGCAGACGGTGTCCGCGACGATCGCGGTCGCCTCGGGGACATTGAGCCTCAGGCCGCGGGCCCGGCGGGCGCGGGCCAGCTCGGCGGCCCCGAAGAGCAGCAGCCGGTCGCGTTCCGTGGGGGTCAGTCGCACGTCTCGTACACCTCCTGATCGAACGACTTTGAGCAACACTCTAAATGTTGTCGCGGCATCTTCCAAGCATTGACGTGGCCGTCCGCGATGAGTCACATTGGCTGACATTGAGCGTCGCTCTAAAGCCGCTCCGAACCCCCCACTCCCCCGCCCCGCCCCCAGCCCCGTCCCCCAGGGAGTTCTCATGGCGATAGAACAGCGCGGAGTCGACACGGTCCCCGAGGAGGAACGCACCAGCGGTCCCCGCGACCTCGTGTCGATCCTGCTCGGCTCCAACCTCTGCCTCGGCGTGATCGTCTTCGGCTGGCTCCCGGTCTCGTTCGGGCTCGGCTGGTGGGCCTCGGTGACCTCGGTCGTCGCCGGCACCCTCGTCGGCGTCGCCGTCACCGCCCCGCTCGCGCTGGTCTCGCTGCGCACCGCCACCAACCTCTCCACCTCCTCCGGCGCCTTCTTCGGCGTCCGCGGCCGGCTCGTCGGCTCGGTGGTCGGACTGCTGCTCTCGCTCGGCTACACCGCGCTGACCCTGTGGATCGGCGGCGACGTGATGGTCGGCACCCTGGAGCGGCTGATCGGCCTGCCCACCGGCGGCGCCACGCACACCGCCGTCTACGCGCTGCTCGCCGCGCTCACCGTGATCGGCGCGGTCTACGGCTACCGGCTGCTGCTCCGGCTCAGCCAGGCCCTCGCGATCGGCATGACCGTGCTCCTCGCCGTCGGACTCGTCGCGTACGCCGGGGACTTCACCACCGCGGCCGTGCCGGACACCCCGTACCTGCTCGGCTCCTTCTGGCCGACCTGGCTGCTCTCGGCGGTCGCCGCCGGTCTCAGCGGCCCGGTCGCCTTCATCACCCTGCTCGGCGACTACACCCGCTACATCTCGCCGCGGCGGCACCACCCGAAGAAGGTCTGGCGCGCCACCTGTCTCGGCCTGATCGTGGGCCTACTCGTGCCCCAGCTCTTCGGCACCTTCACCGCCCTCGCGGCCCGCGGCGGCGCCGACTACGCCGGGCCGCTGGTGGCCGCGTCCCCCGTCTGGTACCTGGTGCCGCTGCTGCTCGCCGCCACCGCCGGCTCGGTCGGCAACGCCGGACTGATGCTCTACTCGATGGGCCTGGACCTGGACGCGATCCTGCCGAAGGCCACCCGCGCCCGCGCCACCCTGGTCGTCGCGGCCGTCGCCACCGCCTTCGTCTTCCTCGGGCACTTCGCCTCGGACGCGCAGACCGCGATGACCTCGTTCGTGCTGCTGCTCACCGCGATCGGCACCCCGTGGGCGGTCATCACGCTCATCGGGCACCGGCGGTGCCGCGGGGTGTACGACGCGGAGGCGCTCCAGGTCTACAACCGGCGCTCGCGCGGCGGGATCTACTGGTTCGCCGCCGGCTGGCACCCGCGCGCCACCGCCGCCTGGGCGATCGGCGCGGCGGTCGGGCTGGCCGGGGTGTCCACCCCGCTCTACGAGGGCCCGCTGCTCTCCCTGACGGGCGGGATCGACTGCAGCTTCGTGCTCTCGGGGATCATCGGCGGACTGCTGTACGCGGTGCTCACGCCGGCGATGCGGACGGAGACGGCGCCGCAGGCACAGGCACAGGCGCAGGCACAGGCACAGGCGCCCGGGAACGCGGAAGCGCCCGGGACGGAGACCGTCCCGGGCGCCCTGGTGGACTGATCTAGTCGCTCACTTGCCCAGCTCGTGCATCCAGCCGTGGGCATCCTCGGCCCGGCCGGTCTGGATGGCGAGCAGCGCCTCGCGCAGCTTCATCGTGGTCTCACCCGGCTGACCGCCCGAGTGCTGCCAGTCGCCCCGGGCGGACTTGACCGTGCCGACCGGGGTGATGGCGGCGGCGGTGCCGCAGGCGAAGACCTCGGTGAGGGTGCCGTTCGCGGTGTCGGCCTGCCACTGGTCGATGGAGACGCGGCCCTCCTCGACCTCGTAGCCGAGGTCGGTGGCGAGCTTGAGCAGCGAGTCGCGCGTGATGCCCGCGAGCAGGGAGCCGGTGAGGGCCGGGGTGACGATCTTGTTCCCGTACACGAAGTACAGGTTCATGCCGCCGAGTTCCTCGACCCACTTGTGCTCGACCGCGTCGAGGTAGCAGACCTGCTCGCAGCCCTTCTCCGCCGCCTCGGCCTGCGCGAGCAGGGAGGCCGCGTAGTTGCCGCCGGTCTTGGCGTCGCCCATGCCGCCGGGGACGGCGCGGACGCGGTCCTCGGAGGCCCAGATGGAGACCGGCTTGACGCCGCCGGGGAAGTACGGGCCCGCCGGGGAGGCGATGACGACGAAGAGGTACTCGTTGGCCGGGCGGACGCCCAGGCCGACCTCGGTCGCGATCATGAACGGGCGCAGGTAGAGCGAGGCCTCGCCGCCGTGCGCCGGGACCCAGGCCTCGTCCTGGCGGACCAGCGCGTCACAGGCCTCGATGAAGGTCTCGACCGGCAGTTCGGGCATGCCGAGCCGGTGCGCGGAGCGCTGGAAGCGGTGGGCGTTGGCGTCCGGGCGGAAGCTGGCGACGGAGCCGTCGGGGCGGCGGAAGGCCTTCAGGCCCTCGAAGATCTCCTGGGCGTAGTGCAGGACGTTCGTCGCCGGGTCGAGGGAGAGCGGGCCGTACGGCACGAGCTGGCCGTCGTGCCAGCCGCGGCCCTCCGTCCAGCGGACGGTGACCATGTGGTCGGTGAAGTGCCGGCCGAACCCGGGGTTGGCCAGGATCGCCTCGCGCTCCGCGTCGGACAGCGGGCTGGAGGAGGGCTTGAGCTCGATGGTGGGCGTCGTCATGAGTGCTTGTCCTTCACCGGTTGTGTGGATCGGACCGCGCTCACGCCGCTCCGCAGTCACGCACACCTCACGCGGTACTGCTGGGACGTCCGAGCCTTCCGCATGCCGCGGCCCCACGTTCGATTATCGCGCGTGGCGGCCGGTGCACGAAACGGTGTGTACGCGGTCCAGGGTTCGATGGTGGCACCCTGCGACCGCACACGTACAGCCGCCGGGTGGCCTGAGGGCGACCCGGCGGCTGTCGTGGAGTGTCAGCGGCGGGTCAGCTCGCTACTCGCGCGGCGAGCGCGTCGCCGATCTCGTCCGTGGAGCGGACGGCGTCGCCGCGCTCGGTGAGGTCGGCGGCGACGGCCTCCTCGATCCGGGCGGCCTCGGACTCGTGGCCGAGGTGGCGCAGCAGGAGGGCGACGGAGAGGACGGTGGCCGTCGGGTCGGCCTTGCCCTGACCCGCGATGTCCGGCGCGGAGCCGTGGACCGGCTCGAACATGGACGGGAACGCGCCGCTCGGGTTGATGTTGCCCGAGGCGGCCACGCCGATGCCGCCGGAGACGGCCGCGGCGAGGTCGGTGATGATGTCGCCGAAGAGGTTGTCGGTGACGATGACGTCGAACCGGGCCGGGTCGGTGACCAGGAAGATCGTCGCGGCGTCGACGTGCAGGTAGTCGGTGGTGACCTCGGGGAACTCGGCCGCCACCTTGTTGAAGATGTTCGTCCACAGGTGGCCCGCGAAGGTCAGCACGTTGTTCTTGTGGACCAGCGTGAGCTTCTTGCGGGGGCGGGCCTGGGCGCGGGCGAAGGCGTCGCGGACCACGCGCTCGACACCGTAGGCGGTGTTGACGGAGACCTCGGTGGCGACCTCGTGCTCGGTGCCCTTGCGGATGGTGCCGCCGTTGCCGGTGTACGGGCCCTCGGTGCCCTCGCGGACCACGACGAAGTCGATCTCGGGCTGGCCGGCGAGCGGGGTCGCGACGCCGGGCAGCAGCTTCGAGGGACGCAGGTTGACGTGGTGGTCGAAGGCGAAGCGCAGCTTGAGCAGGAAGCCCCGCTCCAGGACGCCGGACGGGACCGACGGGTCGCCGATCGCGCCGAGCAGGATCGCGTCGTGCTGCTTGAGGGCGTCGAGGTCGGCGTCGGTGAGGGTCTCACCGGTGGCGTGGTAGCGCTTGGCGCCGAAGTCGTACTCCTTCGTCTCCAGCTTCACATCCTGGGGAAGGGCGGCCGCGAGGACCTTGAGGCCCTGGGCCACGACCTCCTGGCCGATGCCGTCGCCGGGGATGACTGCGAGATCGATGCTGTGAGACATGTCGGCACCCTACTGCTCGTCCCATCGTCTGACACGTCACGTCCACCATGTGGACGAACGGACAGGTGCGGGGGTGGACCCGGGGGGATGTCGGCCAGTGGTCCGGGGGATGTCGGCCGGGTGGTCCGGGAGGTGTCAGTGGCCGGTCTCGCCACCGTTGTCACGGCGGTCGAGGGCGCGCTGGAGGGCGGCGGCGGCGTTCTTGCGGGCGTCGTCGCTGGGACGGACGGCGGAGTGGCGGACGCGGCGGGCGGTCTGAGTGGCCATGAGGGATCGACTCCTTGAGATCAGGGCGGTGATCGAAGGCGCCGGAAGGGGCGGGGAGCGCCGCCGCAGGGGTGGCCTGCACAGGGGCGTCGCGCTCTCGACCGCCGTCGCTCGATGGAGCGGGACGTTCGGCTTCTACAAAGCTAGGGCAGCTCCGGCTGTCTGTCTCCACAGTTACTCGGACTTCCTACTATCTGAGACGGCGAACGGGTCACACCCCGCACCGACAAGGCACTCGTCTCCGCTAGCTAGATTGCATTCCTACCTAGGTAGTGATGGAATGCCGTCATGGCCGCAGACCGCAGATCCAGCTGGCTCAAGGGAGTCCTCGACCTGCTCGTCCTCTCCTGCCTGACCGACGGGGAGAGTTACGGGTACGAGATCGCCAAGGCGCTCGCCGGGGCCGGACTGGGCGAGATCAAGGGCGGGACGCTCTATCCCGTCCTGAACCGCCTGGAGGAGGCGGGCCTGCTGGAGGCCGAGTTCCGGGCCGCCGAGCGCGGGCCCGGGCGGCGCTACTACCGACTCACGGAGGTGGGCCGCACCCACCTCACGGCCGAGACCGAGGCGTGGACGGAGTTCCACCGGGCCGTCGGGAAGCAGCTGCGCACACGGGGACGGACACGGGGAGACGACACACCATGAGCACGACCGAAGACTGGTTCGCGGAGCTGACGGAGGCGCTGCGCGCCGCCGGGGTCCCGGGGGAGCAGATCACCCGGACCGTCGACGAACTGCGCGGCCACCTGGCGGAGTCGGGGACGGCTCCGGAGCAGGAGTTCGGCCCGGCGGACCGGTTCGCGGCCTCGCTCGGCGGGCTCGCGCCCGCGCCCGGCGAGCCGGAGGCCGAGGCGGAGCACTGGACCTGGACGGCGGACCTGTTCAACGACCGCCGGATGCTGGCGGTCCACGGCGACCAGGGCTGGGAGGTGGAGTCCCTGGACTCGCTCGGCCGCTTCGTGTGCCGCCGGGCGCCCTCGGTGGCGCTCGCCTGGGAGTACCGGCGCGAGGTGATCGCCGGCCGGCGCCGGGCGGCGGTGCTCGGCGAGCTGGAGCCCGAGGGCTGGGAACTGTGCGGCGAGTGGCTGGTGTACGGCTACTTCAAGCGCCCGAAGGCGGCGACGGAGGGCCCGGAGGGCGCCCTGCGCTCGGTCCCGAGGACCCCGATCGGGCACCTCTTCCTTAGCCGGCGGGCGAAGGTGCTGCTCGCGGTGTGGGCACTGGCCTCGGTGGCGGCGTTCGTGGCGATGGGCCCGCTGGGCCTCGCGGTCCTCGTGTCCTTCGGCGGCGCGATGCTGGCGGTGCTCACGGCGAACCTGGAGACCCGGAAGGGCAAGGAGACCTCCTCCTCCCCCCTAACTCCTGACCTCTAACCCTTAAAAACTCATTGACAGGTTAGAGGCGAAGGCGGTTGACTCCCCTTGTCACCGCATAACCGGTAACCGCCGCATGAGGGGTTAGAGATATGTCCGTGCTCCCGGTCCACCACCGCTCCGTCACCGTCCGCGGCCACGCGATCCACTACCGGGAGGCGGGCCCCGCCGACGCGCCCGTGCTCCTCCTGCTGCACGGATTCCCCACCAGCTCGCACATGTTCCGCGAGCTGATCCCCCGGCTCGCCCACCGCTACCGCCTGATCGCCCCGGACCACCTGGGCTTCGGCCGCAGCGACGCCCCGGACGCCGCCGACTTCCCGTACACCTTCGCGGAACTGGCGGCGCTCACCTCGGAGTTCACCGAGGAACTGAAGCTCGACCGGTTCGCGCTCTACATCCAGGACTACGGCGCCCCCATCGGCCTGCGCCTCACCCTCGCGCACCCCGAGCGGATCACCGCGATCATCAGCCAGAACGGCAACGCGTACGAGGAGGGGCTCGGCGCCGAGGCCTGGGCCCCGGTCCTGGCGATGATCGCCGAGCGCACGCCCGAGACCGAGGAGCCGGTCCGCGCGATCCGCTCGCTCGACGGCATCCGCTGGCAGTACGAGACGGGCGTCCCGGACGCGTTCCGCGAGCTGCTCAGCCCGGACGCCTGGCACCACGACGCGGCCCTGATGGCCCGCCCGGGCCAGGACGCGATCCAGCTCGACCTGATCGGCGACTACGGCGCCAACTTCGCCCTCTACCCGGCCTTCCAGGAGTACTTCCGCACCAGCGGCGTGCCGCTCCTCGCCGTCTGGGGCGAGGGCGACCAGGTCTTCGTCCCGGCCGGCGCCGAGGCCTTCCGCCGCGATCTCCCGGACGCCGAGATCCACCTCCTGCCCACGGGCCACTTCGCCCTGGAGACCCACGCGCCGCGGATCGCCGCGCTGATCGACGACTTCCTGGCGCGGCGGGTCGCCGACGAGCGGTAGCGGGACGTCACCGTCAGGCCGTGGCCCGCTCCAGCTCGTGGGTCACGCGCTCCACCCATGCGGTGAACTCCATGCGCGCGTGCGCGTCGCCCTCGCACAGGGCGGTGACCTGCGCGTGCGTGAGCCGCTCCGGTCCCGTCGCGGTGAGCAGCCGGTGCAGCTCCCGCATCACGGTCGTCAACCGCTGGGCGTCGGGGTGGTCGATCGCGTCGGCCCCGTGCCCGGGGCCGAGGGTCGTCGAACCAGGCATGCCGTACCTCCTCGCAGAGCCGGCCCCCTCCCCAGCAGCGTAGACCCGCCCCATGGAAACCGCCCCCGACCTCGGTTGGGGGACCAAGGAAGGGGGCGGTGTTCAGGGGCCGCTCGGGGAAGAGAGCGGCGGGGGGCGTCAGCCCATGTGCGGGTAGCCGTACTCGGTCGGCGGGACCAGCGTCTCCTTGATGGCGCGGGTCAGCGTCCAGCGCATCAGGTTCTGCGGGGCGCCGGCCTTGTCGTTCGTGCCCGAGGCGCGGCCGCCTCCGAAGGGCTGCTGGCCGACGACGGCGCCGGTCGACTTGTCGTTGATGTAGAAGTTGCCCGCGGCGTAGCGCAGCTTCTCCATCGTGTACGCGGCGGCGGCGCGGTCGTTCGCGATAACCGAGCCGGTCAGGGCGTAGGCCGACACCGACTCCATCTGCGCCAGCATCTCGTCGTACTTCGCGTCGTCGTAGACGTGGACCGCGAGGATCGGGCCGAAGTACTCGGTCGTGAAGACCTCGTTCTCGGGGTCGGAGCACTCGATGACCGTCGGGCGCACGAAGTAGCCCTCGGAGTCGTCGTAGCTGCCACCGGCGACGATCGTGCAGCTCGGGTCGGCGGCGGCGCGGTCGATCGCGGCCTTGTTCTTCGCGAAGGCGCGGTCGTCGATGACGGCGCCGATGAAGTTGGTGAGGTCGGTGACGTCACCCATCTTGATGCCGTCGACCTCGGCCGCGAACTCCTCCTTGAAGCCGTCGTTCCAGATGGAGGCCGGAACGTAGGCGCGCGAGGAGGCGGAGCACTTCTGGCCCTGGAACTCGAAGGAGCCGCGGGTCAGCGCGGTCTTCAGGACGGCGCGGTCGGCGCTCGGGTGCGCGACGACGAAGTCCTTGCCGCCGGTCTCGCCGACGATCCGCGGGTAGGAGCGGTACTTCTCGATGTTGGTGCCGACCGTCTTCCACAGGTGCTGGAAGGTGCGGGTGGAACCGGTGAAGTGGATACCGGCCAGGTCGGGGTGGTTCAGGGCCACGTCCGAGACGGCGATGCCGTCGCCGGTCACCAGGTTGATGACGCCCTTCGGCAGGCCGGCCTCCTCCAGGAGCTCCATGAGGAGCACGGCGGAGTGGGTCTGGGTCGGGGACGGCTTCCAGACCACCACGTTGCCCATGAGGGCGGGGGCGGTGGGCAGGTTGCCCGCGATGGCCGTGAAGTTGAACGGCGTGATCGCGTAGACGAAGCCCTCAAGCGGGCGGTGGTCCAGTCGGTTCCACACGCCCGGGGAGTTCGCCGGCGGCTGCTCGGCGAGGATCTGGCGGGCGTAGGCGACGTTGAAGCGCCAGAAGTCGACGAGCTCGCACGGGGTGTCGATCTCGGCCTGCTGGGCGGTCTTCGACTGGCCGAGCATGGTGGAGGCGGCCAGCGTCTCGCGCCACGGGCCGGCGAGCAGCTCGGCGGCGCGCAGGATGATCGCGGCGCGGTCGTCGAAGGACATCGCGCGCCAGGCCGGGGCGGCGGCCAGGGCGGCGTCGATCGCGTCCTGGGCGTCGGCCTGGGTGGCACCGCGGAAGGTGCCGATGACGGCCTTGTGGTTGTGCGGCTGGACGACCTTGAACTCCTCGCCGCCGCCCATGCGCTTGACGCCGCCGATCGTCATCGGCAGGTCGCGCGGGTTGTCGGCGAGCTCCTTGAGCTTGGCCTCCAGGCGGGCGCGCTCGGGCGAACCGGGGGCGTAGCCGTGCACCGGCTCGTTGACGGGAGTGGGGACCTGGGTCACAGCGTCCATGTGTCTCTTGACTCCTTCTGAGGGGTGTGGGGCTCAGCCCTTGGTGAGCATGGAACGGACGAAGAAGAGGAGGTTGGCCGGCTTCTCCGCGAGGCGGCGCATGAAGTAGCCGTACCAGTCGGTGCCGTAGGCCGTGTAGACGCGCATCCGGTGGCCCTCGGCGGCGAGCCGGTTCTGCTCCTCGCTGCGGATGCCGTACAGCATCTGGAACTCGTACTCGTCCAGCTTGCGCCCGGCGCGCCGCGCCAGCTCCTGGGCGACCGAGATGAGGCGCGGGTCGTGGGACCCGATCATCGGGTAGCCCTCGCCGTCCATCAGGATCTTCATGATCCGGACGTAGGCCTTGTCGATCTCGGCCTTGTCCTGGATCGCGACCTCGGCGGGCTCCTTGTAGGCGCCCTTCACGATGCGCACGCGCGAGCCGCTCTCGGCCAGGCGGCGGGCGTCGTCCTCGGTGCGGAAGAGGTAGGCCTGGATGACGCAGCCGGTCTGCGGGAAGTCCTTCCGCAGCTCCTCGTGGATGGCGAACATCGAGTCGAGGGTGGTGTGGTCCTCGGCGTCCAGGGTGACCGTGGTGCCGATCTCGGCGGCGGCCGCGACGACCGGGCGGACGTTCGCAAGGGCGAGCTCGTGGCCGCCGTCCAGCGACTGGCCGAACATCGACAGCTTGACGGACATCTCGGCGCGGGTGCCGAGGCCGAGGTCCTTGAGGCGGCCGATCAGCTCCAGGTAGGCGTCGCGGGCGGCGTAGGACTGCTCGACGGTGGTGATGTCCTCACCGACGACGTCGAGGGTGACCTCGAGGCCGCGGGCGGCCAGGTCCTGCACGATCGGGACGACGTCGTTCACCGACTCGCCCGCGATGAAGCGGGCCACGACCTGCTTGGTCCCGGGGGCGGCCGACACGAAACGGCGCATCTTGTCGCTGCGCGACGCGGCGAGGATCACGGGACCCAGCACGGGGACCTCCTGAGGACGGGGTGACGAAAGGTGCCGTACCCGATCTTCGGTAAGGAATCGGGAACAGCACGGAGAACCACCGTGAAACCTAAGGATCGCTCCGATCGTCCGCCATCTACAGCTGTCACGCATCCGTGGCCCCGCTCTCAGACATCTGTCTGAGGAAGGCCGGGCGCGGTGCGAGAATGGCGCCGTGAAGGGCGATTACCAGGACCTGGTCGACGAGATCTCGACGCTGCTCGGCACCCCCGCGATCCTGGAGAACCGCGACTTCGGCCTGATCGCCTTCGGCGCGCACGACAGCGAGGACGACAGCGCCATGGACCCGGTCCGCACCCGGTCGATCCTCACCAGGAAGTCGACCCCGGCGGTCCGCGCCTGGTTCGAGGGCTTCGGCATCGCCCGGGCGACCGGCCCGGTGCGCATTCCGGCCGCGCCGGACGCCGGGGTCTTCCGGGACCGGATCTGTCTCCCGGTACGCCATCGTGGTGTGGTCCTCGGTTACGTGTGGCTGCTCGACGCCGAGCCGGGCCCCTCGCACGAACGCCTCACCGCCGCGATGGAGGTCGCGACCCGGATCGGGGACCTGCTCGCCGACGAGGAGCGGGCGGGCGCCGACCTCTCCCGGGAGCTGCGGACCACCCTGACGGCGGAACGCGGATGGCAGTACGACATGGCCCTCGCCGCCCTGCGCACCGCGCTCGGCCCGGACGCGGACGGGCTGCACACCCTGGTCTGCCTCGCGCCCTGGCCCGAGGAGGACTCCCCCTCGCCGCGTACGGTGCCGGGCGCGGCCGCCCTGTGCACGGTGCCGTGGCGGGCGACGGCGGGCCGGAGCTCGGCCCCCGGCCCGGGCGGGGGCGCGGGATCCGGTCCGGGTTCACCCGCGGGCCAGACCTCGCCGACTCCGTACCTCCCCGGCACCGGCACCGGCACCGGCCGCGCCCTCGCCGCGCTCGTCCGGCTCCGCTCGGGCGACAACCTCTCCCCCGCCACCACGGCGGCCGGCCGGCTGCGCGACGCGGGGGGCGCGGGAGCGGTCGCCGGCATCGCGGCGCCGCGCCGCGGGCTCGCGGATCTCGACCTCGCCTGGCGGGAGGCCACGTCGGCCGCGCGGGCCGCGAGCGCCCAGCCGCACCTCGGCCCACTGGCCGAGTGGGCCGCCATCGGCCCGTACCGGATGCTCACCGCCCTCCCGGCGGCCGAGCCCGACCCGGCGGTCCGCGCGCTGCTCGCCCCGGCCCATGCCGAACTGGCCCGCACGGCCGAGGTGTTCCTCGACCACGCGGGCCAGGCGGGCCGGACGGCGACGGCCCTCGGCATCCACCGCCAGACCCTCTACTACCGCCTCTCCCGCGTCGAACAGCTCACCGGCCTCGACCTGGACGCGGGCGAGGACCGGCTGTTGCTGCACATGGCGCTGAAGTCGGCGCGGTTGTAGGTCGGTTGCTCCACGGCCTCCTTGGGCTCCAGGCGGACGCAGCAGTACCCCTCGCCGGGTGCCGGGCACGCCTCGTAGCTCTGAGCTCGGCACGCTCCCGCTCGGCGAGCCGGGCACCGAGCGCGTGGGCGTTGCGGTGCAGTACGGCCCTAGGGCGTGTGTCGGAAGTAGCTCCCCCTGGCTTCGCCGGGTGGGGGTACCCCCGGCGAAGCCAGGGGGCGTACCCCCAGTC